>CAMVAG010000052.1 GCA_947165405.1 uncultured Selenomonadales bacterium | reverse complement strand
TTTGGGCACGCAAAGAAAAAGTAGAAGACACTTGCAAAGAAAAAGTAGAAGAAAACTTAAAGCAAAGCATACTTCAAGATAAACAGCACCGTCAAGATATACATAAGCGGCGTAACATCTTTGCCCTTGCCCGAAAAGGCATGCAGCAGCGTATAACTTATGACGCCGAAACAAATGCCTTCCGAAATTGAATACATGAACGCCATAGAGAAAATCGTTATGTAAGCGGGCACAGCCGTAAGAACATCGCTTGTCCAATTAATTTTTGAAACTTGTTGCATCATGAGGAAGCCGACGATTATCAGCGCGGGAGCCGTCGCGAACGCGGGTATCGCCAAGAAAATCGGTGAGAAGAACAAAGCCAAGAGGAATAACGCGCCCGCAGTCAAGGCAGTCAAACCGGTCTTGCCGCCTTCCGCTATGCCGGCAGAGGACTCAACAAAAGTCGTTATCGTTGACGTGCCCAAGAGCGAGCCTGCCGTTGTCCCGATTGCGTCAGTCAACAAAACTTGCTTGACTTTCGGGAGCTTGCCGTTTTCGTCGAGGAGATTCGCCTTCGTCGCGCAGCCTATGACCGTGCCGATTGTGTCGAATAAGTCGACGAAGAGGAAAGCCATCAATATCGAGAAAAATTCAAATGACAACACCGAGCTGAAATCAACTTGCATAAAAGTCGGTTCAAGCGAGGCGGGCATTGAAATTATTCCGTTCGGAAAGAGACTGAAGAAACCTTTTTCGGGATTGGGAACGTAAAGCCCGACAGCTTGGCAAATCATGCCGAGCCCCCACGTCGCGATTATCCCGAAGAGCACCGAGCCTTTAAAGTCTTTTATCAAAAGGAAAGCGGTTATCAGCAGACCAATCAGCGCGAGCAAAACCGTTATGCCTTCCGATTGAAACATGCCGCCTTCGACCGAATGCTTGAAAGAATACAGCGTGACGAGTGTCGGACCTTCAACGACAATATGCGCGTTTTGCAAGCCGATAAAGCTTATGAAAAGCCCTATGCCGACCGAAACCGCTATCTTCAGCGAGGGAGGGATTGAGTTGAAGATTGCCTCGCGGATGTTCACAAGCGACAATAAGATAAAAATGAGACCTTCCACAAAGATAGCCGCCAGTGCCTGCTGCCAAGTGTAGCCCATGCCGATAACGACCGTGTAAGCAAAGTAGGCATTAAGCCCCATACCCGCACTGAGTACGAACGGCATATTTGCCAAAAATGCCATTAAAAAAGTTGCGAAGGCAGAAGCCAGAGCCGTCGCCGTAAATATTGCGCCTGCATCCATGCCCGCCGCACCCAATATGAGCGGATTTACGGCGAGGATATAACTCATCGTGATGAACGTTGTAATTCCGGCTACAATTTCCGTTCGTACATTGGTGCCGCGTTCTTTGAGTTCAAAAAATTTTTCCATAAAAAGCTCCTTTCCGAAGCAAGATTTGAAAAGGATTTTACACGAAAAAATTTTCTGCGTCAAAAAAAACACACGGGATAAAAAAATCTGCGCGGTTCAATTTTTTCTGCCGTAAAAATTTTTATACCAAGCGACAAATTTCCTCAAGCCTTCGCGCAGGGAAACTGTCGGTCGAAAATCAAAATCGCGTTCGAATTCCCTCGTGTCGGCAAAAGTTATCGGGACGTCGCCGGGCTGCGCGGGCAAAAATTTTTTGTGAGCGTCGAAGTCGTAATCGGCGGGCAAAACTTCGGCGCGGATAAGTTCCTCTTGCAAGATGTTCACGAAGTCCAAAAGATTGACGGGTTCGCCGCGACCGAGATTATAAATTTTGTGCGGCGGAAAATTTTTCGGCGGCTTATCAATCACTCGACAAAGCCCCTCGATAACGTCGTCGATAAAAGTAAAATCGCGGGCGCAGTTGCCGAAGTTGTAAATTTGAATTTCCTCGCCGCGCAAAAGTTTGTTCGTGAATTTGAAATACGCCATATCGGGACGCCCCGCCGCGCCGTAGACCGTGAAGAATCGCAAGCCCGTCGCGGGAATTTTATACAAGACGCTGCAGCAATGAGCCAAAAGTTCATTGCTCTTTTTCGTCGCGGCGTAAAGACTTATCGGTTCGTCGACGCGGTCGCTTGTCGCGAAGGGAATTTTTTTGTTGCCGCCGTAAACCGAACTTGAGCTTGCGTAAATCAAATGTTCGACGCCAAAATTTTTGCACGCCTCCAACACGTTAAAAAATCCGATTATGTTGCTTTGAATGTATGCTTCGGGATTTTCAAAGCTGTAACGAACGCCCGCTTGCGCCGCCAAATTCATGACGTGCGTCGGGCGATTCTCCTCGAAAATTTTTTGAATAAAATTTTTGTCGGAAAGGTCGCCGCGATAAAATTTCCATGAGCCCGAAAAATTTTCAGCCGCCTCGTCAATCAGCTTGAGCCGATAATTTTTCAAGTTCACGTCGTAATAATCGTTCATGTTATCAAGCCCGATAACTTTTGCGAAATTTTTTTCCTTCAAAAGTTTCAGCGTCAAGTTGCCGCCGATAAAGCCCGCCGCGCCCGTTATCAAAATCGTTTTCAAATTAAAGTACCTCCCGATAAAAGCTGTCGCGTTCGACGGGTTGAAAGCCTGCCTCCGAAATAATTTTCTCCAAAGCCTCACGAGTGATGCCCGAAGAAGATTTTGCTCCCGCCGCATGAATTATTTTTTCCTCGCCGATTGTGCCGTCCAAATCGTCCGCGCCGAAACTCAAAGCCAACTGCGCTATCGGCAACGTCAACATTATCCAAAACGCCTTGAAGTGCGCGAAGTTGTCGAGCACCAATCTTGACAGCGCGAGCATTTTTAAATCTTCCCACGAACCGACGCGCCGCAGATTAAATTTTTTTCCGAGCTCAGTGTTTTCGGGGTGGAAGGGAAATAACATCATCGCTTGAAAACCTTTTGTCTCGTCCTGCAAGTCGCGCAGCTTCAGCAAATGTTCAATGCGTTCCTCAATCGTTTCAATGTGCCCGTACATCATCGAGGCGTTCGTTCGCAAGCCGAGCTTGTGAGCCGTCCGCATGACTTCAAGCCACTCCGCCGCCGAACATTTTTTCGGGCAAATAATTTCGCGGACACGTTCCGATAAAATTTCTGCGCCGCCGCCCGCCAAAGAAGTCACGCCCGCTTTAATCAATTCGCTCAAGACTTCCGAAAAATTTTTGCCGCTGATTTGCGCGAAGTTCACAATTTCAACGGGAGTGAAAGCATTAATCCCGACGTGAGGCAAAAATTTTTTCACGAGCTTGACGGCGTCGAGGTAGTAAGAAAAATTTTTTTCGGGGTGCAACGAGCTGACGATATGAATTTCGGAAAGATTTTTAATCCGCGAGGCATCCCGAAGAATTTTTTCAACATCGTCAAGTTCAAGCGTAAAGGCGCGATTTGAGCCGCTTCGACATTGATACGCGCAAAGAGGACAATTCGCCTTGCAGACGTTCGTTAAATTTATGTGGCGATTGACCGTGTAAAAAATTTTTTTGCCGGTCTTTGATTCCTTGACACGCCGCGCAGATTCGGCAAGATACAAAAGGTCGTTGTCTTCGTAGAGCGCAAGAATTTCGTCGAAGTTCAATCGCTCGCCCGAAGAAATTTTTTCCTTTGCAAGTTCCAAAACGTTCATGTGATAATTCTCCTGATATTGAAGTTGCAATCGACGGCGGCAGGGGTTCTTCCCGCCTCGCGAATGATTCGGATAATTTCATCTTCGGCAAGAGAGCGCGGCGAAGTGGCTCCGGCGTCGTGCAAAATATTTTCGCGGTGAATCGTTCCGTCAATGTCATTTGCTCCGAAACTCAACGCGACCTGCGCGACGGGCACCGTCAACATCACCCAATACGCTTTGATATTTTGGAAGTTGTCGAGCATGAGCCGCGAAATTGCCATCGTCCTCAAGTCGTCCCACATCGACGTTTGCTTAATTTCTTTTTCAAGCGCGGTGTTCTTCGGCAGGAACGGGAAGCAGATAAAAGTTTGGAAGCCGCCCGTTTCGTCTTGAAGTTCACGCAGGCGGATTAAATGTTCGACGCGTTCGGCAAAAGTTTCAATGTGTCCGTAAAGCATGGAGGCATTCGTCTTTATTCCGAGCTTGTGCGCCGTGCGAGCGACATTGAGCCATTGGTCGGCGGAACATTTTTTCGGGCAGAGCAAATTTCTCACGCGGTCGGTTAAAATTTCCGCGCCGCCGCCCGCAATCGCCTCAAGCCCCGCCTCTTTCAAGCGAATCAAAATTTTTTCGACGCTCAAGCCGGAAATGTTTGCGAAGTGTTGAATTTCAACGCCCGTGAAACCTTTAATGTGAAGTCGCGGAAATTTTTCGTGAAGGACTTCGACGAACGCCAAATAATTTTCAAAGCTCCAAGTCGGGTGCAAGCCGCTGACGATATGCAAGCCCGATAAGTGCGGGTCACGATTCGCCTCCTCGACAAGTTTAATCGCGTCGTCAATCGTCATGGCATAGGAGCCTTTGTCTTCGGCACCGCGCCCGAAGGCACAAAACTTGCAACGCGCCCGACAAATATTCGTCAAGTTCACGTGGCAGTTGACGTTGTAATAAACTAAGTCGCCGCAAATTTTTTTCCGCACGTAATCGGCAAGCGAACCGAGCCAAGTCAATTCGTTGCAGTTGAATAAAAATTCTCCGTCCTCGCGGCTCAAGCGTTTGCCGTTCAAAACTTTCCTTTCAATCTTCTCAAGCTCTCCTCTGACAAACAAAATTTCTTCCTCCCGTTCGGTTAGTCGTCGAACATTATATCACAGCGGACAAAAATTTTTTGCCGGGCGCGTAACAATTTTCCTCAAGTAACGTATAAGGGGCAGAAAGAAAAAACAAAATCAAAAACCAAAAAGAAAGGAAGTAATCACAATGACGAAAGAAATTTTGAAAGAGGAAATCATGAGCGAAGAGCAACTCGATGCAGTGGCGGGCGGCGCAAGCGTCGGTTCATGGTTTAAGGCAATCGGCGGAACTTTACTCGGAATCGGTGCAGCGGCAGCTTCAATCGCAAATCCTGCACTTGTCGGCGTGGCAGCTGTTTGCTTGTCACAAGGTGCAAGCGGCATTATCGAAGTTTCAAAAGGTTGATTGTCGAAAAATGGAATAAACCCTTCGGCGGACGGTCGGAGGGTTTTTTCATTGGCAAGTGATTGAAAATTTTTCGGCGCGTGTTATAATCAAGAAAAAAATTTTTGGGAGGGTTTTGAAATGAAATGGGTTTGCAATGTTTGCGGCTACGAGTACGACGAAGAGCAGGGCGACCCCGATAACGGGATTGAGCCGGGCACGAAGATGGACGAAAATTTTGTTTGCCCGTTGTGCGGCGTCGGCAAGGATGATTTTTCCGAGATTGAATAAAAATTTTTCCCTGCGTTGTAGAAATTTATGATTGGCTGTGTTACAATAAGCGTAACCAATTTTGAGGAGGCAACTTTAAATGAAAGTAACTGTGGTTGGTTCGGGTAATGTCGGCGCGACCGTTGCGAACGTCCTCGCGACCAAAGGTTTTGCAAGTGAAGTCGTCCTTATCGATATCAAAGAAGGACTTTCCGAAGGCAAAGCGATGGACATCATGCAGACGGCGCACATGCTCAATTTCGATACGACGGTTGTCGGCGTGACCAATGACTATGCGGCGACGGCAGGCTCGCAAGTCGTTGTTGTCACGAGCGGCATTCCTCGCAAGCCCGGCATGACCCGCGAACAACTTATCGGCACCAACGCCAAAATCGTCAAGAGTGTCGTCGACCAAATCCTTGCTCACTCGCCCGAAGCGATTCTGATTATCGTCTCCAATCCTATGGACGCGATGACTTACCTCACGTTGAAAGACACCAAGCTCCCGCGCAATCGCATAATCGGACAGGGCGGCATGCTCGACAGCAGCAGATTCCGTTACTACCTCGCGCAGGCTCTTCAAGAGGCAGGCTATCCCGCGACGCCCACCGATATTGACGGCATGGTCGTCGGAGGACACGCCGATAAAACTATGGTGCCGCTTGTCAGTCTTGCAACTTATCGCGGCATTCCCGTCACGCAACTTCTCAACGAAGAGGCAATTCAAAAAGCTGTCGAGGCTACCAAAGTCGGCGGCGCGACCTGCACGAAACTTTTGGGAACTTCCGCTTGGTATGCTCCCGGCGCGGCGGCTGCGGCTCTTGTCGAAGCGATTGCCCTTGACGCGAAAAAACTCATTCCCTGCTGCGTCTATCTTGACGGCGAATATGGCGAAAAAGATTTGTGCATAGGCGTCCCCGTCATTCTCGGCAAAGGCGGCGTTGAAAAAATCGTCGAAGTCGAATTCTCTGCAGCTGAAAAAGCAAAATTTGCGGAAAGTGTCGCTGCGGCTCGCGAAGTCAACAGCAAGCTCGGTGAAGCTCTCGCATAATAATGCGTAATGCGCAATGCGCAATGCGCAATTAAAAAATCTGTCAGCTAAAAACAAGGAACTCTGCCGTAAAAAGCAGGGTTCCTTTTGATTTAAGGAGGTGAAAATTTTTTACGATATTGTTGTTGAAGGACGCGAACAAAAGTTTTCCAAGGAGGAGAACATCATGACAGAAAGAGTTGAGAAAATTGCACGGGTTGCTCGCGTCAACGGCGTCGCTCACGACAACAAACACCGTTTCAACAGCGGACGCGGACGCCGCGAGGAGACGAATACTTTCGCCGAAGAATTGAGGCGCGTTATGAATAAAAAGCCGGCACCCGTCAAGAAAACCGAACTTCCCGAAGCTTACAATTTGGAATTGACAAGTTGCGGAACGCATTCATTATTTTATGCAAGCGGATTGAGTCTTGACATGTTGCTTGCTTGAGGAGGATTGATTCATGACCGATAAAGAATTTATGTGCCTCGCGCTTGAAGAGGCGTTGAGAGCTTATTACGAAAATGAAGTGCCGATAGGTGCCGTTCTCATTGACGAGGACGGCATTTTAATTTCCCGCGAACACAATCGGATTGAACAGCTAAATGACGCGACGGCTCACGCAGAAATTTTGGCGTTGAGAGCGGCAAGTCAAAAATTAAATCGGCGGCGGCTTTCAAATTGTACGCTTTATTCGACGGTCGAACCTTGCGCGATGTGTGCGGGAGCTTTGGTTTTGTGCAGAGTCAAAAGGATTGTCTACGGCGTGACCGATTCAAAATTCGGAGCGGCGGAATCAATCTTCAACGTCGTGAACAATCCCGCGCTCAATCATCAGCTTGAGGTGACGGCGGGCGTTTTGGAGGAAGATTGTCGAAAGCTCATGAAAAGATTTTTTATCGAATGTCGTTTGGAAAGAAGGTGTCATTTATAGTATAATTGATTCGGTGATTGAGATGAAAAAATTTTTAATAGTGATGCTCGTGACTTGCGCGGCGATTTTAAATCCGGCTCAAGCATTGGCGGCTGACGCTTGGGCAATCGCGGCGGAGGCTTTGGGAGTTTTGGCGGCTTACAAGTCGACGTTGCATGAGATGCTTGCGCTCGGCAACAACGTCGAGGCTCAAATGGCTGTTCGCAGGCAAGACAGAGAACAAAACGGCGTTGACAAAAACAAACGCGACGTTGAGCTTGTCGATTCGGTTATGACGAGGCTTGTCAACGGCGGGCAATACGAACTCAAAGTAAATTCTCTTCCGTTCGTGTGGAGCGTCAATGACGACGAAAAATTTAACGCCGCCTGCTACCCGATGAATTATATCAGCGTCAATCGCGGCTTGGTCAGAAATTTGGGCGGCGATGAAAATATGCTTGCGGCGATTTTGGCTCACGAAATGACTCACGGTATCGAACAGCATTCCGCAAAAAGTTACGCGCAGGCAGTCGCACAATCTCTCGGCGCAATGATGGTAGGCTTGAACGTCGACAACGGCTCGAACGTCGACTGGAGTAAATTTTCCGCGATGGTCGATTATTCGATTGCAAAAAATATTAACGTGCCTGTCGAATACGAGGCTGACGAGGGCGGCTTCTACCTCATGACAAGTGCCGGCTTCAATCCCGGCGGCGGCGCGGCTGCCATGTATCGGCTCGGCTATTATGTTCGCTACGAAACGACAAATGTTTTGGAATTCGACGCGCACGACAAAAGCGACGACGAAACTTTCAGCGGGCACCCCGACACCGATAAACGCGAGGCAAAGATGGCGGAGTTCATGAGCAGCTACGGCGGCGGGCATGTCATCGTTCGCAAAGTCGACCGCGCTTATAAAGTTTTGATTGACGGACGAGAAATTTTTTATTCAATGAACATGGGCGACGATCCGACTTCCGCCGCGATTAATGCCTACTACTTCGCGGGCGGCTTGTCGAAAGCTTTTCACGATTACGATTCGATTGACGATTGGAACTTTCGGCGCGAAGGCAATCAGACTGATTTTTTGAACGACGACTTTGCTTATCGGGAGCTGCGCGAAATTTCGAGGCTTTACAATCTCGGCGACAAACTCAAAGCGGCAGTTGAGCTTGCTTACAAATATGAATCGCCTCGAACGCGGCAGAGGATTCGTGAGGCTGACGAGGCTAGAAAAATTTCTTGGGACAAGATAAAAAATGAAGCCGACTCCGCCAAAGCAAAAGCCGCCGCTCAACTGCGAATCAACGCCGACATTTACAACGACCACGGGCAGGGCGAACTTGCCCTCAAAGAAATTGAACGCGCTCTTCGTGCAAAGAATCAAGATGACATTGCGGAATGTTTGGCGATACGCGGGCGGGCGAAGGCGATTTGCGGCGACTACGACGGAGCACTTGTCGACGTTGATGCTGCGGTTGATAAAGACCCGAATAACTTGTATAATTTTTTAAATCGTGCTGACGTTCGGCACATGCGCGGCGAATTGGAAGCGGCTTTGGAAGACATTGACCGCGCTTTGAAAATCGACGAAAAAAATTCTATAGCGTACAAGTTGCAGGCGGAGATCTTCGACGAAAGCGGGCAAGCCGAAAAAGCGGAGGAAAGTTATCGGAAAGTCTACGACCTCACGAAAAAAAATCCTCGTGCCGTCCCGTTGAATTACCTTGAGAAGATTGACCCGAAGGCTGCCGAAAAAATTCGCAAGGAAAAAGAAAAGGAGAAGGCAGATGACAAATCTTGAACCGTTCGAAAAATTAATTCCCGTGACGCGCCCGGTCTTCCCGACGATTGAGGAAGTCACGGAAAAATTGCAAGACATTTGGAATTCAAAATGGCTCACGAACAACGGCCCTCAACACATCATGCTTGAGAGCGAGCTGAAAAATTTTTTGAAAGTCCCTTACCTTTCGCTGTTCAATAACGGAACGATTGCTTTAATGGTTGCGTGTCAAAGTTTGCGCTTGAGCGGCGAAGTTATCACGACGCCTTTTACTTTTGCCGCGACGCCTCACGTTTTGATGTGGAATAATATCGCGCCGATTTTCTGCGACGTTGACGCCGAGACGATGAACCTTGACGCGGAAAAAATCGAATCGATGATAACTCCTCAAACGACCGCGATTTTGCCGGTGCATGTCTTCGGGACACCCTGCGACGTTGAAAAAATTCAAGAGGTTGCCGACCGCTACGGCTTGCGCGTGATTTACGATGCGGCTCATGCGTTCGGAGTGGAAATCGGCGGACGAGGTATCGGGAACTTCGGCGATATTTCCATGTTGAGTTTTCACGCGACGAAACTTTATCACACCGTCGAAGGCGGCGCGCTTGTCATGAAAGATGAGTACGTCAAGCAACGGATTGACCTGCTGAAAAATTTCGGCATAAAGAACGAGGAGGAAGTCGTCATGCCCGGCATAAACGGCAAGCTTGACGAGGTGCGGGCGGCTATTGGCAGAATCATGTTGAATTACGTTGAAGGCGAGCGACAGAAGAGAATGCGCTTGCATAAAATTTACAACGAGGAACTTTCCGAAGTCGCGGGCTTGAAACTCATGCCGACCTGCGCGGACAATGTCAAGCTGAATTATCAGTATTATGTGATTCGCATTGACGAAAAAATTTTCGGGCGGTCGAGGGATTATGTTCACGGCGCGTTTAAAAATTTCAACGTCTACACAAGAAAATATTTTCATCCTCTGTGCAGCGAATACACTTGCTATCGTCAGTTGAATTCGTCGAAGCCGGAAAATCTTCCCGTCGCCAATGTTATCGGTCAACAAGTTTTGAGCTTGCCCATGTACGGAGACTTGACCGAAGACGACGTGAGGAAAATCTGCGCGATTTTGAAAAGCTTTGGGAGATAAAAAATGTTTGCAACGATAAAAGCGATTTCGACTTACCTGCCCGCGACGATTGAAAATAATTCGGATGTCGTCGATGCCCGCTTCATAAAAAAAATCGGTGTGGAGACCCGACACCTTTCGACCAAAGACGAGGCGGCAGGCGACTTGGCTTTCAACGCCGCCGAAAAACTTTTTGCCGAATACAACATTGACCGCCGCGAGACGGATTTTATTTTGTTGTGCACTCAACACCCCGACCACTTGGGTCCGCACACTTCCGCCCACCTTCAACACAGGCTCGGCTTGGAAAAATCTGTCGGCACGATGGATATTTCGTTGGGCTGTTCGGGCTACGTCTATGGGCTTGCCGTTGCCAAAGGCTTGATTGAAACCGGGCTTGTGAAAAAAATTTTGTTCATAACCTCAAGCGTCTACACGAAATATATCAACGTCAAGGACAAGGCGACGCGCCCGCTCTTCGGCGACGGAGCAACCGCCACTTGGATTGAGGGCAGCGATACGGAAAGTTTGCGGGCGTTCGTCTTCGGCAGTGACGGTTCGCGCTACGACAAATTGATTATTCCCGTCGGAGGCAGCCGCTTCATGACCCGTGACAATCCCGAAATTTTTTCGACGGACGACAGCGGCAATTACCGTTCGAATTACGAAATTTTTATGGACGGCATGGCGATAACTTATTTCACGTTGCGCGAAGTTCCTCCGCTCGTCGAAAAAGTTTTGGCTGCCGCGAATTTGACACGCGCCGACCTCGACTATTGCATTTTCCACCAAGCCAACAAGTTCATGATGACTTATCTGCGCGACAAGGCGAACTTGAACGACGTAAATTTTCACAACGACATTTCGACGACGGGCAATCTTGTTTCGGGAAGCGTGCCGCTTGCGATTGAACAGGTTGTAAAAAATTTCGGCGCGAAAAATTTAAAAC
>CAMVAG010000051.1 GCA_947165405.1 uncultured Selenomonadales bacterium | reverse complement strand
CCGATTGAGTCAACGTCGATAAAAATTATCCTGTCGAGTTCGTGTTGACGGATTGCCGCGATTCGCCCGCCCTCCAAATTTTTTCTCAAGACCATGCAAAACGTCGGAGGTTCGGGAAGATTTTCGGGCGATTTTTTCAGCAAGTGCACCGAAGGATTTTGCGGCGCGAGTGAAATTCTCAAGAGAAAAGTTTTTCCCGGCTGCCGTATCGTGATTGTCAAGTTCGCTTTGTTTTGTTGAGTGATTTTATCGACGCGCCCGCCGACCAAATTTTTTTCCAGTTCCAAAGTCAGCGGACGCATCGAAAAGCCGTCCAAGTTCAAAGTCCTCACCTCAATATTTTTTCAAGACGGAATGTCGCGCCTCGAAAATATTTTTCTCAAGCTCAATTTGTGAAGTCGATTTTAAAATCGGTGTCGCGTCGAAAAATTTTTTGTCGGCGGAAATTTTTATCCAAGTGAAACCCGCCGCCTCGACGACAAATAAAAAAGCGCGTTCAATCGCGTGGGCAAGTGTCCCGTCAATCTGTCCGCGCTCTTCGGGGAAGTCGTCGAAGGTCAAATCACTTTCGAGGAGCGGCGCGAGGGCTGCGGGCTTGAACCAAAACATCGAGCCGGCAGGAAATTCAATCAAGTTGCGATTGTCAATCTCAATGCCGAGCCTGTGCAAAAAATTTTTCGTGCCGTGAAAATTTTCGCCCCAATTAATCGAATGACGAATCGGATTAAAATATTGCGGGAAGACAAGCCCGACATTTTCCTCCGACAAAATTTTTAAAATGCCGCCGACGATTTCCGGACTGCCCAAAAGATTTTTGTAAAGACTTTCGCGCCAACCGAACAAAATATCTTCGGCGTGAGGAGATTTTTTCGAGTGGATATGGAGGCAGGCGTCGTAGCTTTTGTAAATTTCTTTGAAGCCGACGAAGGCGGGAGCAATGTCGCGGCCGCGATTGGCGAAAATTTTTATCGTGACGTTGCCCTTGTCGAAGTCGTCGAAAATTTTTTCAATGGCAAATTTTTTTTCGGGCGAGGTCGTCGAAATAAAAACGTCGACCGCGCAGGGAATGTTCAGCAAAAGATTTTTGAGTTCGGCGGCAAGTTCGGGATAAAAAATGTGAACGACCGCAGCGATTTTAAAATTGACGGGCGGCGCGTCGAAATTCAGCGGAACTTTCAAAGAAAAATCTTTTTCGCGCTTGAGCCGCATAAAATTTTCCATGCCCTTGACTTGCATAAAAAAAACATCGCCGCAATCAGCGCGTTGAGTTTCGAGGCGCAAGTCGTAGTAAATGAATTCGTAAATTTCGGGGCGGTGAATCGCGCAAAAATTTTCGAACGGGTGCACGAAATTTCTGCCGATAAAACTTCTGACCTCGCGATAAAAATTCATAAGCCTCGCCCTTCGTAGACCGCGATATATTTTTCGGCAACGTGTTCAATCGAAAATTTTTCGGCGGCGGCGGCGACGTGACGATTTATTTTTTCGTAAGCGGCGGGATTATCTGCAAGCGTCCTCAAAATTTTTGCAAGCTCATTGACGGGAACTTTTCCTTCAACCAAATCAAAGACAATGCCCGCCTCGCCGATCATCGCTTTAACTTCGCCCAAATCGGAGCTGACGACCGGTCGCCCGGCAAAAAAGCTGTCGATTATCAAAAGCGGAAAAGATTCGCCGGCATATTCGCTGGGCAAGAGACCGATGTCGGACGCCGCAAGATAATCGCGCACGTTGCTCTTGAAGCCGACCATGTGAATGAATTTCGACACGTGCCCTTTCAATTTGTCGTAGACTTCGCCCGCGCCGACCAAAAGCAAATCGATACGCCGCCCGCCGATTTTGTTTGCAAGCTCGACGGTATCAATCGCCGCCTGCCAACCTTTTTGAGGAATGGCACGGCTCACGACGCACGCCACGAAAGATTTTTTCGGAATGCCCAGCTCCGAACGAGACACGGGGTTTATCGGCTGACTTGCAAGCCCGTTTCCGATTTTATAAAAATTTTTTTCGCAAGCAAAGCCGCTTTCCTTAAACGGCGTCAAATTTTTTTCGGCAATGTAAATGAATGCGCTGACGGATTTTTTCACGCGCTCCAAAATTTCTTTGCGGTAATCGGCGTCGGTCGCCTCGTACATGCCGTGAAGCGTGACGACGTGTCGAAGGTTGGGATTGTTTTCGACGACGTAGCTCGTTGCCGAATCGGTTGCCCCGTGGTGCGTGTGAATCAAATCGATTTTGAATTGGTCGACGACTTCGGCAAGCCCGCCCGTCTCGTTGAGGTAAATCAGCGGCACGGTCGGCTCCAATTTTTTTCGGATGTCGGGCAAGTCATCAGCCATTTGAAAATTCAAAACCGTAACGGGATAGCCTCTGCGATTGAGTTCGTTGGCAAGAATCAGCGGGAAAGTTTCGCCGCCGCCGATACTCATTGCGAAGACGCCCATTAAAATATTCGGCTTGCGTTTGACGCTCAAAATTTTTTTCAAGTCGAAAAGTTTTTCAAGCTCGTTAATGTCTTCGCCGCCGTAGTAGCCGAAAAAATGTTCCTCCAACTTTCCGAAATGAGCCTCGTGAACTTCGGCGGGCACACGATAATTTTCGGCAACGAATTCTGCAATGCGTTCATGTTCGATAAAATATCGCGGCTCCTTCTGAATCGCAAGCGACGTGCTTTTTTTGTGAACGCGATAAAAATTCGTGGCGTGCGGCGAATAGTAAACGCAACCGCCCTTAATCGTGTCGAGATAGAACGCCCAATCGCCGCAGAGTTTCATGCTCAAGCAAACGTCGGGAAAATTTTTTCGCTTGCGGAAGAGGACACCGCTGACGTTCGGAATAATATTTTTGACGGCGAAACCCTGTTCGACAAATTCGGCGGCGGTTATCGCAAAATTTTTTGTCCAATCGAAATTCGGCAAGTCGGCAAGGTATTGTTCGGTCGTTAAAATTTTTTTGTCGTCTTGAATAAAATCGGTGCGGCAGAAGGCAAGCTGAATCGCGTCGTCGGCGAAGACCGGCACAAGTTCCGCCAAAAAATTTTCCGCGCTGAAGTCGTCGCTCTCGGCAATCCAAATTAAATCGCCTTGAGCCGCCTCGATACCCTTGCGCCACTGATTGAAGACGCCGCCCGAATTTTTTTCGTTGAAGAGGAGCCTCGTCTTTTCTCTGTACAGGGCATGAAAATCTTTCAAAATGTCGCGGCTTGAATCGGTTGAGGCGTCGTCGAGGAGAATCACTTCAAAATTTTTGTAAGTCTGTTTGTAAATCGTTTCGAGGCGTTGACGCAGGAAGGGCGCGTGATTGAAATTCGGAACAATGATGCTTACCTTAGGTGAAAAATTTTCTTGAGTGACGACCTTCCAAAGATTCAAAGACCGCGCAGATTTTCTTCCGCCCGCCATGGAAAACCTCAACAGAGCCGTCTTTGCAGCGGCTTTGAGCGGCAAAAAAATTTTTTCGCGAACAGTCGGCAAGTTGACCGCGCAGAATTCGTCGATGCGCCTTACAAGCTTTCTGATCGTCGAACCCGTCAAGGCGCGATAAATTTTCATCTTAAAGCCCAAGAAATTTCACCTCTTATCAAAGATAATAAAAACTGCGTCTAAAGTCAACCGCAAAGGAAATTTTGCACAGGCTTATTTTTTTGAGTATAATGGAAAAAAATTTCGGGAGGGTTTGGCAAATGATTTTGGTTTTGGATTTCGGCGGGCAATACAATCAGCTGATAGCTCGGCGCGTGCGTGAGAACAACGTTTATTGCGAAGTGCACACGGCACTTGACATGGAAAAGATTCGCGCCCTCAAGCCGGAGGGAATTATTTTGACGGGCGGTCCTCAAAGCGTTTACAAAGAGGATTCGCTCTTGCCTCCGATTGAAATTTTTAATTTGAATGTTCCGATTCTCGGCATTTGCTACGGTGCGCAGGCGATGGCAAAAATTTTGGGCGGCGAAGTCAATCCCGCCTCCGTTAGCGAATACGGCAAGACCGAAGTTGAAATCGTCGGCGCGTCGAAACTTTTTGCAAACGTTGAAAAAAAATCCGTCGCTTGGATGAGCCACACCGACAGAATTTTTTCCGCGCCCGAAGGTTTTGTCGTGACTGCCTCGACGAAAAATTGTCCGATTGCCGCAATGGAAGACGGCACGAAAAATTTTTACGCCGTGCAATTTCATCCCGAAGTCGTTCACACGGTCGAGGGCATGAAAATTTTTTCAAACTTCGTCGACATCTGCGGTTGCAAGCGCGATTGGAAAATGAGTTCGTTCGTCGTCGATACGATTGCCAAACTCAAAAAGAAAATCGGCGGCGGAAAAGTTCTCTGCGCGTTGAGCGGCGGCGTCGATTCGAGCGTTGCGGCCGGTCTTTTGAGCAAGGCGGTCGGAAAAAATTTGACGTGCGTTTTCGTTGACCACGGTCTTCTTCGCAAGAACGAAGCGGCGGAAGTCGAGGCGGTCTTTAAAAATTTTGACTTGAACTTTATCAAGATTGATGCCGGCGAAAGATTTTTGAACAAACTGCGCGGCGTGATTGAACCCGAACGCAAACGCAAGATTATCGGCGAAGAATTTATCCGCGTGTTCGAGGAAGTCTCAAAAAAAATCGGCGCGGTCGATTATCTTGTTCAAGGCACGATTTATCCCGATGTCATTGAGAGCGGCTTGGGCAAGTCCGCCGTGATTAAATCTCATCACAACGTCGGAGGCTTGCCCGATTTTGTCGACTTCAAAGAAATTGTCGAACCGTTGAGGCTTTTGTTCAAAGATGAAGTTCGTCAAGCCGGTCGTGAGCTTGGCTTGCCCGAAAATCTTGTGAACCGTCAACCGTTTCCCGGTCCGGGTCTCGGCATTCGGATTATCGGAGAAGTCACGGCGGAGAAAATTAAAATCGTTCAGGACGCCGACGCAATTTATCGCGAAGAAATTTTCAAAGCGGGCATAAAAAATTTATCGCAATACTTCGCCGCGCTGACCAATATGCGTTCGGTCGGAGTCATGGGCGACGGCAGAACTTACGATTACGCGATTGCCTTGCGCGCCGTTTTGACAAGCGATTTCATGACGGCGGAGGCTGCTCAAATTTCTTGGGAAGTTTTAAACGTCGTCGCAAGCCGAATCGTCAACGAGGTCAAGGGCGTCAACCGCGTGCTTTACGATTGCACCTCGAAGCCGCCCGCCACGATTGAATTCGAATAACGGAGGAGCCTCATGAATTTGAAAATTGGTCACATAAATTTTTTGAACGTCTTGCCGCTCGACTACGGCTATCGAAATTGCGCGGCGGACTTGAAAATTTTTTACGGCGTGCCGACTTTTCTCAACGGCGAACTCAAAGCCGCACGCATCGACTTGAGCAATATCTCTTCGATTGAATACGCGAGACAAGCCGACAAGCTTTTGATTTTGCCCAAGCTTTGTGTCCGCGCAGATGATTCGGTGACAAGTATCGTTTTGGTTTCGCGCAAGCCGATTGAAAAAATCCGCGACGATAAAATTATTCTCACGTCGAAGTCGGCAACCGCTCAATGCCTCTTGAAAATTATCCTCCGTGAAAGTTATGACGCCGCCCCGAATTACGAGACGCGAGCCGTGAAAGTCGAAAGCCCCGTCGACGACGACGCCTCCGCCGCATTGCTGATTGGTGACGACGCGCTTTACATTTACTTGCACAATCCGAAAAATTTTTACGTTTACGATTTGGGCAGCGAATGGAAAAAGCTCACGGGCAAGCAGATGGTTTACGCGCTGTGGGCTGTCAGAAAAAATTTCGTCGACGAAAACCTCGAAGACTTCAAAGCGGCTTACAAAAAAATTTCCCGCGCATTTCAATTCGGACTCGACAACAAGGCGGAGGCAATTCGTTCCGTGCTTGACAAGAAGCCGTTCACGTTCGAAGAGCTGGACAATTATCTCGGCGGAGCAATCAAGTGGAATTTGACGGCGGAAGGCTTGGAAGCTTTGAAACTCTACTATCACAAAGCCGCCGCGCAGAAATTGATTGACGCGGAGCCGGAATTGACCTTCGCAGAAATTTAATCAGCGCAAAAAAAAATCGCCCGACCATTTTTCAAGCGGGCGATTAATTTTTTTCGTCCTTTAATTTTCGCCTCTCATGCTTAAATAATTGCATTGGGGATTTTGCCGACAAAATATTCTTCCAGCAATTTCCAAATCTCTGCACTGTTGAAAGGATTTTCGTAAATATGTTTGAGCATTTTAAGCGAAATTTTGCGTTGCTTGTCCGTTTCCTCCAAAATTTTATTTGAGTAACGATTTTTATTGCCGATTATATCTTCCAAGATGCCGATTTGATTTATGTGCAGGCAAAGTTGATTGTTCGAGCCGCCCGTTATGTCGAAATTCAACACGCCCATTGCCTCCAAAATTCCGAGCACCGTCGTAAATTCTTTTCTGTCGCCCGTTATGTAAAACTTTCCTTTGATCGTGTTCGCAAAAATTTCGTTGCATTTATCTTTGAAGCGGCGGAAATATTGCGGATAAGTGTAATAAAAAGTAAAGGTTTCTTTTTCGGGATTTCGTTTAAAAACTTTTACGTCGTAAGAATCCATGGAGGCGATAAAAATTTCACAGATATTTTGCGCTTTATAAGGTGTCAAATCGCTGATGTCAGCAAATTCCTTACTTAAATCTTCAATCGTGGCAGAATTTCCGGTGAGTTTTTTTGTAAAAATTTTTTCAATCGTCAATTCAAAGGCGTCCGAAAATTTTTTGAATACGGATTTATAATTATCTTTAAATTCTATCGTGACGATGTACGCCGCCTGAAGTGTTTGCAATTCGGCGGGCAAAGCCGCATTTTTTGAATAAATCATGCGTTTGAATTGAGGAAATGTCTTGTCTCTGAAATTATTTTCCCAAATATATTTGAGATTCACGCAGTAAATATTTTGTGAGCGATCAAACGGCACAATACCCCCGTATTTTTCTTGAATTATGTTCGGATTATCCGTTTTGAAAAAGCCTTTGGAATACAGCGGCCACGGACGAATGATAATCGGCGGAAAACCGAATTTTGCTTCCAAATCTTTTTGGATAATGAGAAGAGCAATTTTTACTTTATTAATTGTTTCGTCTTCGTCCTCCGAATTGTAAAAGATATAGGAAAAGTTGTCGGCGTCGAGCACCAGATTATTTTTGGGGTTGCGCCGATAAATTTCGCAAATTTTTTTTATCACGTCAATGAGTTGATATTTGTTTATCGCCATACGATGAAAAAATTTCACGTATTTAAAATCGCCGGGGTCGTAATGATAACGAGCCTCGCCGCGCAATTTTTCTCGTCGAGCCGCCCGCCCGATTTCCTGAACATAATCGCAGACGTTGCCCGTCGGAGCGAAGTGCATGACAACTTGTATATCGTCAATGTCGATGCCCATGCCGAAAGCTTTTGTTGCCATCATAACCCATGCTTGCCCGCTGCTGAAGCGATTAAACGCGGTTTGCTTTTTGTCTTTCCAAAGTTTTGCGTGATAAGTTGCAACGGTATGATTGTGTTCGCCGAGATTGAAAAACGCCTTATCAAGAAGTTTAATCCAAGGAAAATAAATAAGTGTTTTCTTGGAGAGAAGACCTGCCTCTTGAACGGTCTTTAAAATATCGTCGGATTTATCTTTCTTATTCAGCGAAGTTCTGTCTATTACAATGTCAATATCGTCGCGTTTGACGTAACCCAGATAAGTTATCGGGTCGTTCATATGCAACATGTCGATTATTTTCCAATACATGTCTTCGGGGCCGCGATAAATTGCCGTAGCTGTGAAAGTCGCGATAATGAAAGAATATTTCTTGCGCATTTTTTGGATACGGTCGCCCATGTACCAATAGTCGGGTCGAAATTCTTTGCCCCAAGTTGCAACAATGTGCGCCTCGTCGACAGCAATCAATCCGATTTTTCTTTCGCCGACAAGTTGTTCAATGTCGTTGCGGCTCATAAGAGTTTCGGGCGATATGTAGAGTATATCGCATTCGCCGTTTGCTATTTCTCTCACAATATTGTCTTTCATAATGGGCGAAGTTTCGGAATTAATCGTTCGCGCCTTACGATAATTTTTCAGCTTAAATTTTTTGACTTGGTCGTTCATCAAGGCAATCAACGGCGAAATGACAATCGTCAGCAATTTGTATTTTTCGGCAAGATAAATGGCAGAAACTTGGAAGATAACGGATTTGCCCGCGCCGGTCGGTGCCGTCACGAAAACGTCGCGGAAAATTTTTTCTTCCATGCGAAGTTCAACCTGCTCGACAATATCCGAAATAATTTTCTCCTGCGAAACCGTTCCCGTCGTCGTATCGTAAGCATAGAGCTTTTGGCGGTCATAAACTTTAAAATCCCTGAAGGCGTTGTAGCCCCAATGCTTTTTCAAAATTTCGGTGAAGTCGATTCCGGACTTGAAGGCGGGCATAATTTCTTCGGGGCGCACGAGAAAAATTTCAAGGCACGCGGCGAAATTTTTGCGAAGAATTTTCAAACGGTCGTTGAGCTTTTCTTTGTCGCCGACGTAGTTATGAGTCCGCACAAAAATTTTTTCGGGCGTCGACGAAATAATTTGCCGAACGAATTCGACGTAGTCCGCTTCCTCTTTCAAGTCAATAAAATTCGGCGCGGCGTTTAAATCGACTTCCGAAATTTCTTCGTCCGCCGCGTCAAACAAATTCAAAACATTAACTTGCGCTTCCTTCAAAATTTTTTTGTCATTGTAAACTCCAATCAAAAGATTTCCAAATTCTTTCAAACCGATGAAGATATTGGCAAGTTTTTCGTTTCCTGCAGAAAGTTTTTGCTCTTGAGGGTCTGCGGTATCGTTTTCGGGCTCGGTGAAATGCTCAAGCAAAATTTTTTTCGTCGCGTCGCCGAAATTTTTTTCAATCGGAAATTGCTCCATGAAGAGATTGTTTTTCAAAACGTAAACCGAACCGTATTGCGCGAAGATAAAAGCCTTGAGCAAAAGAAATTCTTCATACGATAAAAATTTTCGTCCGCCGCTCGTCAACGCGATAAAATAACTCAACGGGTCATTGATTGCCGCCTCCAAATCTTCGGCTTCGTCGACAAAAGCAAGCGGCACTCCTTTCAGCACAAAAATATTTTTCTCATCCGAAAGATTTTTAATTTGCTCGTGCAACGCTTTCAAAATTATTTCTTTCAAAAAAATCTCTCCTCATTACAAAAAATCTTTGAGCTTTTTTGAGCGGGCGGGGTGGCGCAGTTTACGCAAGGCCTTTGCCTCGATTTGACGAATCCGCTCGCGTGTGACGTTGAAACTTTTTCCGACTTCCTCAAGCGTGCGTGCTCTGCCGTCCTTAAGTCCGAATCTCAAGCGCAAAACATTTTTCTCGCGTTGCGTCAAAGTTCCGAGCACGTCTTCAATTTGTTCCTTAAAAAGCGTGAATGAGGCGGTTTCGGCAGGGTCAAGCGTGTTAGCGTCTTCGATAAAGTTGCCCAAATACGAATCGTTTTCTTCGCCGACCAATCTTTCAAGTGAAACCGGCTCCTGCACAACTTTTTTAATCTCGCGAACTTTTTCGATGGAAATATTCATTGACAAAGCAATTTCGTTATCGTTTGGCTCGCGTCCGTTCGTTTGCAAAAACTTGCGCAAAAATTTTTTGAACTTGTTAATCGTCTCGACCATGTGCACGGGGATTCGGATTGTTCGCGCTTGGTCGGCTATCGCCCGCAGTATCGCTTGTTCAATCCACCAAGTCGCGTATGTTGAAAATTTGTAGCCTTTGCGATAATCGAATTTTTCGACAGCTTTAATCAAGCCCACATTGCCCTCTTGAATCAAATCCAAAAGTTCCATTCCGCGCTCGGTATAATTTTTCGCGATTGACACAACCAAACGCAGATTGGCTGTTATAAGATTATTTTTTGCAAGAGTTCGCCTGAAGTCCTTCAACTTTTCCATTTGTATGGCAAGAGCCCGTTCTTGTGCTTCTTTAAGGAGAGGAATACTTCCGATTTCTTTGAGATACATTTTGAGAGAATCGCCGAGTTCAACGGTTTTATAAAATTCTTCGGTGTCGTTCGGGTCGTGCTTTTGAACAAAGGCAATCTTTAAATCGTTCTCAATGCAAAATTTTATTTGGGGCTTCAAGGCGTTGTCGAATGTTTTAAAAATTTCCTCGAAGTCTTCATAAGTCAGACTGCCTTTCCAAACGTACAAGCGAATTTCTTCACGGATAAAATCTTTGTTCATCCGATTTTCTCAAGCAACGCCCGGCAGCCGCGCAGAATGTCATCATACGTCGTGGCGAAACCGTTTTTGTCCCAAGGGATGTCTTTATCGAGGAGCATTGAAATTTTTCCGTCGGGGTCGCCGCAAATTTCTTTGACCTGTTCGACGTTGCCGGCGTCCATGCAAACGATTAAATCGTTCGCCGCGTAGTCTTCGGGCGTGATTGTGTGAGCCGTGTGTTCGCCGAAAGGAATTTTTTCCACGCGAAGTTTTGTTGCGATACCTTGATGAAGAATTCCTTCAGCACCGGGTTTGCTTGCCGCGCTCGACACTGAAATTTTTTTGCTCAAGCCCGCGTCCGAAATTAACTTCTGCATGACGAATTGCGCCATCGGTGAACGCCCCGTGTTGCCGCTGCACACGAATAAAATTTTCATTGAGACAGCCTCCTCAAAAAATTTTCCATCATGATTTGCCCGCTCGGTGTCAAGATTGATTCGGGATGAAATTGAATTCCCTCAACGTCAAAAATTTTATGACGCACGCCCATAATCGTTCCGTCGTCAAGTTCGCTCGTAACTTCCAAACAATCGGGCAGAGTCTCGCGCTCGATAATCAACGAATGATAACGACCGACCTCGACGCCTTGCTCAAGCCCGTGATAAATTCCTTTGCCGTTGTGCTTGAGCTTTGAGGTTTTGCCGTGAACGATTTCCTTGGCGCGAATGATTCGCCCGCCGAAGACCTCGCCGATAGCTTGATGTCCGAGGCAAATTCCTAAAATCGGAAGCCGGTCTTTGAGTTCGGCGATTAACTTTTCTGAAATGCCCGCGTCGCTCGGAACGCCGGGACCGGGCGAAATTATCACGGCGGAAAAATTTTTTGCCTCGTCGACGGAAATTTTATCGTTGCGAACGACTTCGACCTCCGCGCCCAATTCACTCAACAGCTGATAAACGTTGTAAGTGAACGAATC
>CAMVAG010000050.1 GCA_947165405.1 uncultured Selenomonadales bacterium | reverse complement strand
TGCAAAGAAAAAGTAGAAGAAAAAATTCTTGCAACGATTTTAATCCTGCAGAAAAAATTTTTCAAGCGGCGATTTTTTTCGGTGTTTATAGTATAATCTTGCGCGGAAAGGATGAATGCCATGAAAATTTTAGCACGTCAACTGACTCTGGACTTGTACAACTGCGACACGAACCGCTTGAGCAGTGTCGACGAGATAAAAGACACTTTGAAAAGCAGTTTCGAGGACGAGCCGCGCCTCACCTCCGACTTCCTTGACGAAGGGCATTGTTCGATAATCGGTGCCTTCGCGCAAGGACATATCGCCTTGCACGTCTACAAGGAGCTGCGTTATGTTGCGGTCGACATTTTCACTTGCACCGAATCCGACGACCTCGAAGAACTTGCCAAAGCCATCCGCAAATTCTTCCGCCCCGATAAAATTAAATCCACGTTCCTAAAGCGCGGAGACTTCGGACTTGAACGCGAAATAAAACCCAAGATAAAAGTTCGCGTCGCGCCTCTTCGACGTGTGAAAAATGCGGGCGCAAAGGTCGTAAAAAAATTGGTTCGCAGCGGCAAGTAAAGCTTTCAGGAAAAAATTTTTGAGGAAGGAAATTAAATGACTTTTACTCACACAGCAGAACTTTATCGCTCCGTCGGCAAGTCTCAAAAGTGCACGTTCATATTCTGCGCAGATCACGGCGTCGCAAAAGAAAATGTCAGTGCCTACCCGCAAGCCACGACTGCCGGCATGATTAAAAATTATCTCGTCGAGGAAGGAGCCGCCGCCAACGCTTTTGCCAAGTTCGCCTATTCCGAACTCTACGTCGTTGATGTCGGAGTCGACGCGGATATTTCGGACTTGCCCGGACTCGTCGACAGGAAAATTTCTCGCGGCACAAAGAATATCGCCGAAGAAGCCGCAATGACTTTTGAAGACGCAATGCAATCCGTTCGAATCGGCAAGAAGCTCGCGGAAGAGGCAATCGCCGCCGGCTGCAACTGTTTTCTTATCGGAGAAATGGGTATCGGCAACACGACTGTCGCTGCCGCAATGACCGCTGCTTATTTGAACTTGTCGCCCGAAGAAGTCACGGGGCGCGGTTCAAATATCGATGACGAAAAATTTTTGCACAAGATTGAAATCGTTCGTCGTGCTCTCGAAGTCAACAAGCCCAATCGCAACAGCTTGCTTGATGTCTTGACGAAAGTCGGCGGCTACGAATTCGGAGCAATGGCGGGCGTGATTATCGCCGCTTATCATCATCGTTGCGTTGTCATGCTTGACGGATTTAACACTGCAGTTGCCGCGCTCGTCGCCGAAGAAATTTTGCCGCGCTCGGTCGAATGTCTTATCGCCTCGCAAGTCGGTCGTGAAATCGGGCATAAAAAAATTCTCAAGCACCTCGACCTCATGCCCATGTTAAATCTTGACCTTGCACTCGGCGAGGCTATCGGCTCTTCAATCGCCGCAAGAGTTCTTGACAATCTGGTTTATATTTTCGTCTGCGGACCCGACGCCGATTATGACGGTGAACTTATCGAGGAGGACACCGCCCTTGAGGCTTTCAAGCGGCAACTTGGAATTGACGGAGTCGAAGGCTTGGACACGATTGAAGACGTTCAAGAATTTTTCGGCGATGAGATTCAGATTGAGGAAGTGCCGATTGATTTTCACGTAAGCGAACACCGCATGGAGAGTGTCGAGGTTCCGTTCAGCACGCAGACTTTGAATATCCCGCGCACTTATCCGATAAATATTCGCGTCATGGGCGAGGACGAGGAGGAACTTATCGCCGCGACCGACAGGACTTTTAATTTTTATCTGCAGACAATGCCCAAGCTTCACGACCGCCCGATGAATAATTGCCGCGAACTTTTGGACAGCCTGACCAAGCCGAAGAGAAGTTTGGGCTACTTGGAGGAAATCGCCGTTCAAGTTGCGGGCATTGCAAATGAGGATTGTCCCACGAATAAACTTCGACACGCCGCGCTTGCCTTTACGAATTTTGAAAACTGCCCGTCGATTGTCGACCCCGAAAATTACGACCCGAAAGATAAAAATGCTCGCCGCGATTTGTCTATGGACTTCAGCGCAACGACTCGGACTTTCGGCATGAAAATTTTTTTGGGCGTCGTCAATCCCGAAGAAAATCTCAACGTCGCTTTCAATTTCGGACGTAACATTGCCGAAGAAATAACCTTCGACACGCCGATTATCGCCTTGACCGATTTAAGCCATCTTCTGATTGACAGGCTCGCCGACGAATTTGCAAACACGCTCTTGACGGAAGACGGCGAACTGAAATATCCTCCCGAAGAATTTTTGCAACACGTCCCGAAAAATTTTCAATGCATGACCGGCGCGCTTATCGGTGCCCTCGTCGCGGCGGCTCACAACTCAACTTTGATTGTCGTCGACACCGGCGCGATTGACATTATCACACGCTACCTCGAAAAAATTTGTCCCGAAATTCGCCCGTTCATTTTGCACGCCGCGCAGCTGATTGAATACAAAAACAACGACGGCACTCCCAACGGCTTTGACGGCGAGGCGGCTTGCATAGGCGTCGAAATTGTCGAGGCGGCTTTGACTGCCCTAAACGACATGAAAACTTTCGAAGATACGGGTGTTGCAAAGGCATTGAAATGAATCAACTTGAACAATGGTTGGAAAATTTCGGCGCGGAAAAAATTTTTATCGCGATATTTTTATTTTTCGGCTTGATGATTTTGTTCATGCGCCCGCCGTATCGATTAATGGATGAGCCGGTTCACTTCGCCCGCGCTTGGCAAATATCGGAGGGAATTTTTTTAAGCCCGCTGAAAATTTACGACGGCGAAAAAAATTTCGGTTGGGAAAATCGTTCGCCCGAAGCCGCAACGGAAAAATGTTATTCGGCAAGCGTGCCCTCGTCGCTGGTGCCCGCCGAATTTATTTTCAACATTGAAGACGACTCGACGAAAGTAAAATTTTCATTCGACGAGCTGAAAAAATTTTTGTCCGCGCCGCTCAACGTCGACGAACGCGAGGAAGGCTTGATACCCAACACGGGCGTTTATCCTCCGTTTACTTATTTTCCTCAAGCGGCGGGTGCGTTTATCGGACGAATTTTAAATTTGAACGCGGGAATAATTTTTTATCTCATGGGTTTGAGCGGATTAATCTTCGTGGCGGCGTGCGTCTATTGGTCAATGAAATTTTTGCCCGAAGCCCGGCAACTGATTTTTGTCTTGGCGATGTTGCCGATGTTTTTAATCGAGGCGGCGTCGACTTCGGCGGACGCTGTGACTTTCGGCGTGTGTCTCTTTGGAACGGCTTGGCTCTTGTCGCTAAGGAATTCGACGGAAAAATTTTCTCGCAAAGAAATTTTCGGGCTGATAATTTTGGCGATAATGCTTGCGTGTTCGAAGTCTGTTTACGGGACGATTTTGCTTTTGTATTTTTTTATCCCTCGCGAACGAATCGGCTCATTGAAAAAATTTTTGTCGCTCGGCATGATGATTTTGTTTTTGAATTTGTTCACGTCGCTTGCTTGGACGGAATTGTCGGTCGGCATGACGGGCGTCGAACTCGCAACGATTGAACAATATCTCGGCGTGAAAAATGTTGACGTTGCCGCGCAGAAAATTTTTATCCTCGAACACCCGACGGAATTTTTTTACGCAATGATTCATTCGCTCGACATTGCCAAATTTTATTACTGGTTCTTCTTTGTCGGCGTTTGGGGCGCGAACGGAGAATTTTTTATGCCGCCGATGTTTTACATTGCGTATGGGATAACGATAATTTTTTTTGCTCTGTCGAACGGCTTAAGCCTCAAGCTCGGCGAACGAGGAATTTTAATCTTTGCGGCTTTTGTCTCGACGCTGACGTTGTTTATTTATGATTATTTGATTTGGAACGCGGTCGGTGCAAAATTTATTCGCGGCGTGCAAGGGCGATATTTTATTCCGATTGCCTTGATGATTTTCGGCGCGCTGTCATTCTTGCCGCCCATGCGCCACAAAAATTTAATCGCGTTGGCGGCGGGCGTCTTCAGCGGCGTCATGATGTTGCTTGCAAATTTTTCCGCGTTCTATTGAATAAATTTTTTGCGAAGTGTATAACTTAAACTGAGGAGGTTTTTAAAATGAAAATCGTTGTGTTGGACGGCTACACTCTCAATCCCGGCGACTTGAGCTGGGAAGGCTTGGAAACTTTGGGCGAATGCAAAATCTACGACCGCACGAGCCAGACTGACGACGCCGAAATTATTTCGCGAATCGGTGACGCGGAAATTGTCTTCACGAACAAAACGCCGCTCACGAAAAAAATTCTCGACGCCTGCAACGTGAAATATATCGGCGTGCTTGCGACGGGCTATAACGTCGTCGACACTCAAGCGGCTAAGGAAAAAAATATTCCCGTCACGAACATCCCGACTTACGGCACGCAATCCGTTGCGCAATTCGCCTTCGCTCTGCTGTTGGAAATTTGTCATCACGTTGCTCATCACTCAAAAGCCGTTCACGAGGGGCGTTGGGAAAAATGCGCGGACTTCTGCTTTTGGGATTATCCGCTGATTGAACTTGCCGGCAAGACGATGGGCATTATCGGCTACGGGCGAATCGGTCAGACGACGGGCAAGCTTGCTCAAGCATTCGGCATGAAAATTATCGCGTTCGATTCAATGCGCGAAGTCGGCACGAATCTCGGCGATTGCTCCTTTGTCTCACTCGACGACCTCTTTAAAAATTCGGACGTTATCGCTTTGCACTGCCCGCTCTTCCCGTCGACGCAGGGCATTATCTGCAAAGAAAATATTTCCAAAATGAAAGACGGCGTCATAATTTTAAACAACAGTCGCGGCGGCTTGATTGTCGAAGAAGATTTGCGCGAGGCTCTCGACAGCGGAAAAGTTTTGGCGGCGGGGCTTGACGTTGTTTCGACCGAACCGATTAAAGGCGATAATCCTCTGCTCGGCGCGAAGAATTGTTTTATCACTCCGCACATTTCTTGGGCACCGAAAGAATCCCGCGCCCGCCTCATGAATATCGCCGTTGAAAATCTCAAGGCGTGGCTCGCCGGCAAGCCCGTCAACGTCGTCAATAAATGATATGAAACAGATAATTGCACTTTTCATTCTCGACTTGTTGATAAGCGGCGCGGTGTCGGCTTGGCTCTATTTCACGCGGGGGCTTGAGGCGGCACTCATGACGGGTCTTTCAATCTTTATTGCGCTCTCACCGATTTGCTTAATCTTTGCGTCGCCGTTCGCACTTTTTTTGACGGGAAGAAAAATCGAAAAGCTCGGCGTGAAACTCAACAAGCCCGGCGCATTAAAATTTTTGCAAGATATAAATGTTATCGGCTTGCCTTATAATCGGGTCTTGACGAACGGCGAATATTACATAACGGACTTGGTGCCCGAAGGTTTGAATCAACCGACTTTGTTGGCAATGGCAGCGGGAGCCGAAACCGATGCCGAAAATGTTTTGGGGCGATTGATTTACGACACGGCAAAACGACGGCGATTGAGATTGCAGCCCTCGATTGATTTTAAAGAATTGCCCGGTCGCGGCGTCGAGGCTATGGTCAGCGGAACGGCAGTTCGTGTCGGGAATTTCACTTGGATTGAAAGTTTGGGCGTGACAATCAGCGCGAACTTGCGCACGAAGATTGACCAAATGCACGTCAAAGGCAAGACGGTTCTCGTCGTGGCGACGGGCAGAGCGGCTCGCGGACTCATTGCGCTCAAAGACGACTTCAACGACGAGGCAATGAAATTTTTGGGCGACCTCAAGCGCAACGGAATTGAAACGCTTTTGCTCACCGCGCAGCCGAAAAAGATGACGCGTTGGTTTATGAAAAATTTTGAGCCGGACAATATCCGCACCGACTTGACGCCCGAAGGCAAAGCTCGCGAAGTTCAAATCCTCCGCGCCAAAGGAAAAATCGTCGGGGTTATCGGCAACGACCTGAACGACTTGCCCGCGCTCAAAAATGCCGACGTATCGTTTTTGTTGGAAGGCGGCTCGCTCACTCCCTCGAACGAAAACAAAATCGATTTTGAAATCCCGACGCTCGAAAGTTTTTTGTTGCTTAGGGAAACGGCGGCGAAGATTGCAAAGACTTTGAAAACCAACAGATTAATCGCGCTTATGTCTTGGATAATTTTGGTGCCGCCCGCGATTATGACCGCGCTGGAAAATTCGCCAATACCGTGGCATCCTTTGGCGTCGCTTGCCGGCGTGATAATCTTCAGCGTGATAATTTTGGTGAACTCATTACGCACAAGTTAGCTGTCAGCTGTTAGAGTCTGTTGGTAAATTAAAACGGCGGCTCCGATTAAGCGTTTCAATAACTTTAAATTTTTTCTTCTACTTTTTCTTTTGAAGCGTCATCCGTGACGGCCGGGTTTCAGCTACCCGCTGCGTTTCGAATTTTTCAACACACTCTATTAAAATCTTTAAAGCTTCAAAGAAAGGAGATTCTAAATTTGAAATATATCAGCACACGTTCAAAAATTAAGCCGATAACTTCGGCGGAAGCAATCCTTCAAGGTTTGGCAAAAGACGGCGGGCTTTTCGTCCCCGAAAAAATTCCGAAGGTCACGCTTGAGGAAATCGACTCGCTCAAAGACAAAACCTACGAACAACTTTCCGCTTGGCTCTTGGGAAAATATTTGACGGACTACACCGAAGACGAACTCGGCGAATGCGCGGAACTTGCCTATAATTGGTTTGACGTTACGGCGCGGGTGCCCGTTGCCGTTTTGATTCAAGACCCGAAAAATCCCGTCGCGCCCGTCGGCAACATGGAACTTTGGCACGGTCCCACTTCCGCTTTCAAAGATATTGCGTTGCAAATGTTGCCGCACCTCATGCGTATGGCTTTGAAGAAAGTCGGTGAGACAAAAACAATTTTGATTTTGGTTGCGACTTCGGGCGACACGGGCAAGGCGGCTTTGGCGGGCTTCGCGGACGTGCCTCAAACTAAAATCATGGTCTTCTATCCCGACGGCGGCGTCAGTCAAATTCAAAAGCTGCAAATGGTCACGCAGGGCGGCTCAAACGTCAACGTCACGGCGGTCAGAGGAAATTTCGACGACGCGCAAACCGGCGTTAAGAAAATTTTCGGCGACAAAAAAATCCGTGCGGAACTCGACAAGCTCGGCGTCAAATTAAGTTCAGCCAACTCGATTAACTGGGGGCGGCTCGTCCCGCAAATTGCTTATTACTTCGCGGGCTATCGCGAACTCATCAAGACGAATCAAATCAAACTCGGTGACAAAATTATTATCAGCGTGCCCACCGGAAATTTCGGGAACATCCTCGCCGCTTACTACGCTTTGAGAATGGGCTTGCCCATCAAAAAATTAATCTGCGCCTCGAACATGAACAACGTCCTTACGGAATTTTTCGCGACGGGCGTCTACAATCGCAACAGAGAATTTTTCAAGACGATTACGCCTTCGATGGATATTTTAATTTCAAGCAACCTCGAACGTTTGCTTTATCATGAAAGCGGCGGCGACTTCAAGCAGGTTAGCCGCTACATGACCGAATTGAATACGAAGGGCAAGTACCAAATCGACAAGACTTTGAAGGCGCGCCTCGATAAAATTTTCCACGCCGAATACGTCACCGAAGACGAGACCAAACTTTTTATCAAGCGCGTTTATGCTTCCTTCAAGTATCTGCTCGACACGCACAGCGCGGTTTCAATCGCAGCTCTAAGCAAATATCGCGGCAGGACAAAAGACTTGACGCCCGTCTTGAGTGCCTCGACTGCCAGCCCTTACAAATTCACAAGCGCGGTGCTTGAGGCTTTGGAAAAACCGATTGACGGCGTCGACGACCTCGCGCAACTCAAACTCCTCAACAGGGCAACGAATTTCAAAATGCCGAAGAACCTCGCAGTTTTATCCGCCGCGCAAATTTTACACAACGACGTTTGCGACAAAGACGAAATGGCTCAACGCGTCCTCGACTTCGCCGCAAAATAATCTTCTTGTCAAAAAAAATCCCCTGCCGATTTTGGCGGGGGAAATTTTTTTATCCTCTGAAAAGCTGAACCCAATAATGATGATAAGTCGAATAATCCTCGTAAGCGTAACCGACGCCCAGCTCGCGGAAGGCGGGATTCAAAATATTTTCGCGGTGCCCATCGGAATTCATCCACTGTTCGACGGTTTCGGCGGGCGAAGCATGACCGGCGGCGATGTTTTCTCCGCAAGTCCTTCCGCGATTCCTCATGACCGTGAAACAATCCGAGCCGTCAGGGCGTGTGTGCGAAAAGTATTCGACGACCTCACGCGCTCTGATATTCGATGCCTCTTGCAAATCGTTTGACAATCTCAACGGCGCGATTCCTACTCTTGCGCGTTCGGCGTTGACCAAATTCAAAACCTCGACCGCAAAATTTTCTGCGGCGTAAGCATTTCCCGTCAGCAAAATAAAAATCGTCACGAGGCTCAAGAAAAATTTTTTCATGAATAAAACCATCCTCCTGCAAATATCGGATTATTTATTTCTGCCGCAACAGTTTTTATATTTTTTTCCGGAGCCGCAGGGGCAAGGGTCGTTGCGCCCGATTTTTTTGCCGTCGGCAGTCTTGGCACGCTTTTGACTTTCGGCAGGGGAAGTTTCGTCGCCGTGAGAGGCTCGCGCCGTTTGAAGTCTGTCCTCGACTTTTGCCTGCTCGCGTTTAACGATTGATTCTGCCTCGCGAACATCTTGCGGCGAAGGTTCGGGCGGCGTGTCGGAAATTTCTTCCTCGTCTTCTTCGGGCGGAGCATTTTGGACAACCGCAACGTGATACATCGTCGCCGCGATTTGGTCTTGAATTGCGCCTTCCATTTCCTCGAACATCGCCAAAGCTTCGATTTTGTATTCGACAAGCGGCGCACGTTGTCCGTAGGCTCTCAAGTTGATTCCCTCGCGCAACATGTCCATGTGGTCGAGGTGTTCCATCCATTTGTTGTCGACGATTCGAAGCATGACGACTTTTTCAAGCTCGCGCATGACTTCCGCCGTAAACATTGCCTCGCGCTGTTTGTAAGTGTCTTCCGCCAATTTTTCCAAAGTCTCTTTGAGTTCGTCGCGGCTCAATTTTTCCAGCTCCGAAACTTTCAAAGCTCCGACGGGTGCGAAAATTTTTTCGGCGTCTTTTATCAGCTCGTCAAGTTGCCACTCTTCGGGATAAAGTTTTTCGTTCGCGTATTGATTCATTTCCTGCTTGATTATGTGATTGACCATGCCGCGTATGTTGTCGCGCAAATTTTCTCCTCGCAAAATTTTTTTCCGTTCGCCGTACAAAATCTCGCGTTGCTGATTCATTACGTCGTCATATTCCAAAACGTGCTTGCGAATGTCAAAGTTCCTCGCCTCAACTTTTTTCTGCGCGTGTTCAATCGAACGAGTTATCAGCGTGTGTTCAATCGGCTCGTCCTCTTCCATGCCCAGCTTGTCCATGACTTTGGCGATATTCTCCGAAGCAAACAGCCGCATTAAATCATCTTCCAACGAAATGTAAAATCTTGATTCGCCGGGGTCACCTTGACGACCGGAACGCCCGCGCAGCTGATTATCGATTCGCCGTGATTCGTGACGCTCCGTGCCGATTATAAACAGCCCGCCGAGTTCGGGAACGCCTTCGCCGAGTTTAATATCGGTGCCGCGCCCCGCCATGTTCGTCGCGATTGTCACAACTCCTCTTTGGCCTGCGTCGGCAACAATCTGTGCTTCCTTCTCATGAAATTTGGCATTGAGGACGCTGTGAGGAATGCCGCGCTTTTTGAGGTAGCCGCTCAATTCTTCCGATTGTTCAATCGAAGTCGTGCCGATAAGGACGGGTTGCCCTTTGTCGTGAACGCGTTCGACTTCATTTGTCACGGCGCGATACTTGGCGCGTTTGTTTTTGTAGACAACATCGGGGTGGTCGATGCGGCAAACGGGTTTGTTTGTCGGAATGACGACGACGGGCAGCTTGTAAATTTTGAGGAACTCATCCTCTTCGGTCTTGGCTGTGCCTGTCATGCCCGCAAGCTTGTCATACATGCGGAAATAATTTTGGAAAGTTATCGTCGCCAAAGTTTGTGACTCGCGCTGAATCCTCACGCCTTCTTTAGCTTCGATAGCTTGATGAAGTCCGTCGGAATATCTGCGCCCCGTCATAAGTCGTCCCGTGAATTCGTCGACGATTATAATTTCGTTGTCGCGCACGACGTAATCGCGGTCGCGTTTCATTAAAGCCTTTGCACGCAGAGCCATCGTGAAGCAATGGCTCAACTCGATATTTTCGGGCGCGTAGAGATTTTGAATCCCCAAGAACTTTTCAATCTTCGGGACAACCTCGTCGTTCGGAGCAACGGTCTTTTGTTTCTCGTCGACTTTGTAATCGTCGCCCTCTTTCAAATTTGCAACGGCTCGCGCCATGACAGCATACATTTCCGTTGACTTTTGACCGGGGCCGGAAATAATCAGCGGCGTGCGTGCCTCGTCAATCAGAATCGAGTCAACCTCGTCGACAATCGCGTAATGCAACGGACGCTGAACCATTTGCTCCTCGTGAACGACCATGTTGTCGCGCAGATAGTCGAAGCCGAATTCGTTGTTCGTGCCAAATGTCACGTCGCAGTTGTAGGAATGTTTGCGTTCGGGGAAGTCCATGTCGTGCAGAATCAAGCCGACGCTCAAGCCGAGAAAGTTATAAAGTTGTCCCATCCATTCCGAGTCGCGGCGGGCGAGGTAATCGTTGACGGTGACCATGTGGACGCCTTTGCCTTCGAGCGCGTTGAGATAAACGGGCAGCGTCGCCACCAAAGTTTTACCCTCGCCGGTTTTCATTTCAGCGATCTTTCCTTCGTGAAGACACATGCCGCCCATAAGTTGAACGTCGAAATGCCTCATGCCCAAAACTCTGCGCGAGGCTTCTCTGCAAACTGCAAATGCTTCGGGCAAAATATTTTCCAGCGTTTCGCCCGCTTGAAGTCGTTCGCGAAATTTATCCGTCGACGAGGCAAGTTTATCGTCGGTGTAATTTTGAAGTCCCGACTCCAGCGCATTAATTTTATCAACCGTCTTTTGCAAGCGTTTTATTTCCTTGTCGTTGTTGTCGCCCAAAAATCTTTTCAAAAATCCGAAACCGAACAAACTCATCACTCCTTGCCAAGAATTTTCTTCATGATAGCAAAAAAAAATCCTTGCCGCAAATTTTT
>CAMVAG010000049.1 GCA_947165405.1 uncultured Selenomonadales bacterium | reverse complement strand
AGGTGTATTTGTTGCGCGCTTGAGATTCGCCCGCGAACGCCTCCCAAAGATTTTTCTCGGTCTTGGTGCCGGCGTATTTATTTTTCTTCGGAGCCTCTTCGACAGCCTCGACGACCTTTTCAAAATCGGTGGAGGGGTGCTTGCAAAGAGGACACACTGCGGGAGGTTCGTCGCCCTCGTGAACGTAGCCGCAAATTCTGCAAACCCATTTGGTCTTGCCGGAAGCTTTGACGGAGGGTTTGGGTTTGATATGCGCCTGATAGAAATTGTAAGTCGTCGAAGGAACGTCGGAGAATTTTTCCATGTCGACAACTTCCGCGATGAAAATCGAATGCGTATCAAGTTCGACTTGCTGAATCACGTTCGCGCTTATGAAAGAGTTCGTGCCCTCGGTTATGGCAAGCGTGCCGTTGGCGGTGCGTTGAACTTTATCGAAGTCGGCGAATTTGTCGACGTTCCTGCCGCTCTGAAAACCGAAACGCTTAAACAAATCGAAAGTCGCCGCCTCGCTGATAATCGACGCGGTAAATTTTTTTGTCTTGGCGATTACGTCGTGCGTGTAGTTGGATTTGTTCACGGCGATAGAAATTCTGTCTTTGGTAATCGGCGCGGCGGTCACTTGCGTCACGGTATTGATAATGCAAGCGTTATCCTTCGTGCCGTCGTTCGCGCTCAAGACGAAGAGACCGTATTGAACGTTGAATAAAACTTTGCTGTCCATTAAAGTCACCTCTCCTAAAATTTTCCACATGATAGCAAAAAAAATCCTCCGCCGCAAGTTTTCAGCAGAGGATTATTTTTCAGCTTGCAATGTTTTGTTTTTCTCTGCGGAGCCGCGCACGTCTCATTCTTGCAAGTTCTTCGTCAGTCAAAGGTGGAATATCGCTGTAATCAATTTCATCGTCGGATTTTGGTTTGTTTCTGTCAAGTTCAGCAATTTCTTCCTCTGTCAAAGGCGGCATTCCCTTATAAATTCGGATACTGCCCATAATATTCATCCTCCTCCCGTTTATTTGCCAATCGAGCTGATATTAGCCGATATTTTTCGCCTCGTTCGGTATAAATTACGACCAAAACTTTTTCAACCATGCCGATAACTTTTATTCTGTCCTCGCAGTCGCTGTGGTCTTCGTCGTAGTCATCAATCAAAAACTCGTCCAAAAAAATTTCTGCTGCCTTTTCAAAAGTGATTCCATGCTTTTTAAAATTCAATTCGGCTTTGTTATTATCAAAAAAATTTTCTCTGTCAAATCGAAAAAAAATACTCCGCCGCTTGACGGGGTGAAGACTTTATAAAATTTTCGACAGGAATAATTTGGTGCGTTCCTCTTTCGGGTTTTCAAAAACTTCTTTGGGCTTGCCTTGCTCGACGATATAGCCGCCGTCGACGAATAAAAGTCTTGTGCCGACTTCGCGGGCGAAACCCATTTCATGCGTTACGATAACCATAGTCATGCCGCTTTCCGCGAGGCGTTGCATAACGTCGAGGACTTCGCCGACCATTTCCGGGTCAAGTGCGCTTGTCGGTTCGTCGAAGAGCATAACTTTCGGTTGCATGGCGAGGGCGCGGGCGATTGCCACACGTTGTTGTTGTCCGCCGCTTAATTGATTCGGATAAGCGTCAGCCTTATCGCCCAAACCTACGCGGTCGAGTAAATCTTGAGCGGTTTGTTCGGCTTTGGAGCGGGCGATTTTACGAACTTTCATCGGCGCAAGCGTGATGTTATCCAAGACGGTCATGTGAGGAAAAAGATTGAACCGTTGAAAAACCATTCCGACTTCCTCGCGGACTTTATTGACGTTAGCCTCGCTGTTCATGGGGATTCCGTCAACGGTAATCGTTCCGCCCGTCGGCTCTTCCAAAAAATTTATGCAACGCAAAAGAGTTGACTTGCCGCTGCCCGAAGGACCGATTATCACGACGACTTCGCGCTCGTCAATGTGCAAATCAATGCCCTTTAAAACGTGAAGGTCGCCGAAAGATTTTTTTAAGCCTTTAATTTCAATCATGCTGCTTTAACCTCAACCGCTGATACTGCCGACGGAATTAACCGACTTGTCAAGCATGGAGTCTTGCGTTTGAACGGCTTTGGCATTTGCCTCGTAAAGTCGCTGGTTGTGAATCAATTCGACCATTTCATAAACGACCGACGTGTTGGATTTTTCCAATGCACCTTGAAGAAGTTCGCCGGAAGCGGAGCGCGGTTGAGCATCGGGATTCATTATCCTCGCCTGAAGATTTTGATTGACGCCGTTTATCGGAGGAGGATTGCCTTCGTTGTCGTCGACGAGGTAATAAAGATTGTCGCCCTGCTTTTGTGTTGCAAGCCTGTCACCGAATTCGACGAACTGAATCTGCGCGAGCTGTTGATTAACGTTTCTTCGCAAATCGCCGACGGCTTCCCAACGATTGAGTTCGGGATTGAGGCGCAGCTCATTGCCGGGCACGTAGATTGTTCCGTTGCCCGTGATTGTAACTGCGGAATCGGCGACGTTTGCGGGAATGCGAATCGGATTGCCTTGCGTGTCGAGAAGATTATAGCCGCGCAGGTCTTGCAGATAGCCTTGACTGTTTTTGATAAAGGAGCCGTTTCGAGTATAGCGGACGCCTTCGGGAGTTTGAACTGCAAAGAAGCCGTCACCGACAATCGCCAAGTCGTAAGTGTTGCCCGTCGTTTCGATTGCGCCCTGTTGATAATCGACGGCTATCTCGTCAATATAATCGCCCAAGCCGAGTTCGCCGATATGCGGAACGTAAAAGGGATCGGCATTGAAACCTTTAATCTGCGTGATGTCCTCTTTTGAAGTGCCGAGCTCTGCCAGCGTATTGAAAGGGGCAACGTCCACGCCGAGTATCCCGCCTTTGTCGAAGTCGTTTACGCGCTGAATCAACATCTTGTGAAATTCTTTGTGAACGGTTATATCTTTCTTATAGCCGGTCGTTGCGGCATTGGCCAAGTTGTTCGCGATAACGTCCGTGCGTTTCATTTCGCTCATCATGCCGGTCGCCGCGCTGTAAAGTCCGCGCCACATTTTTTTTATCACTCTCCTGTTTTAATAATCATTGCTTTTTTATTTTGCTTCCACACTTCCGACAGCAGTATAAATCATCCCGCCTTTGCCTCGTGTGGAGGACATGAGCACAACGGATTTGACTTCCATTGTTCCGTTGGGAGGATTTTTCAGCAGCTCTTCCATGCTTCCGTTGAATTCTGCTCTGCGCACCAAAGTTATATGCGGTAAAAATTTTTTTCTGTCGTAAGGGACGGCGTGTTCTGCCAAAGCCCTTCTCAATCGTCGAACGTAATTTGACAGTGCAACATTTTCTGAAATCCCCGCCCAATAAATATCTCTGAAAATTCCAATTCCGTCAAGACTTATGGAAAATGGCGCGAAGGAAACAGAATTCATGGCTTCCAAAATTTTATCGGGGCTTCCGTATTCTCCGATAAACGCCAAAGTCAAATGAAGATTCCGGACGGGTGTGACGTTGCCGCGTACACCCAAAATTTCCCATTCCGCTTGCAAATTCGTCAGGGCTTGCAAAATTTCTTCGTTAAATTCTATCGCAATGAACAGCCGCATCATATCATCCTTTGCAATTAATTTGAAATCATCCTGCGCAGGATTTTAAAGCTTTACAAAGAATTTTTCAAGAAAATATTTTGCGGAGGTGCCGAATATGGCAGACGAGCGATTGATTGTCGCGCTGGACTTCCACATCATGAACGACGTAAAAAAATTGGTCGGTGAATTGGGCGACAGCGTAAATTTTTACAAGGTCGGCATGGAACTTTTTTATTCTGTCGGAGCGGGCGTCGTCGAATGGCTTAAAGCTCAAGACAAAAAAATTTTCCTCGACCTCAAACTTCACGACATACCAAACACCGTCGCGGGCGGCTTGTGCTCGCTTATGTGGCTCGGCGCAGATATTTTGAACGTCCACGCGTCGGGCGGCTTCACCATGATGAAAACAGCGGCGGAGACTCTTCACAAAGAAGCTGACAAGAGCGGCGTCAAGTGCCCGAAGTTGATAGCGATAACCGTTTTGACGAGTATCAATCAAGCTGAATGGTGCGGCGCGTTGAAAATTTCGGAGCAGGTCGTCGAGTTCGCAAAGCTTGCAAAATCTGCAGGGCTTGACGGAGTTGTTGCCTCACCGCAAGAGGCAAAGTTGATTCGCGAGGCTTGCGGCGAAAAATTTTTAATCGTGACGCCGGGCATAAGACCTGCGGGAGCCGACATAAACGACCAGCAAAGAATTTCCACACCGGCAGCGGCACTTCAAAACGGCGCAACGCATTTGGTAATTGGCAGACCAATCAGAGCGGCAAAAAATCCTCGCGAGGCGGCAGAAAAAATTTTGGCTGAAATCGCCGGGGTGTAAACTATGGACAAATCTTGGGAAACCAGCGGCGTTTATATGCTTCTCTGTCGCGTCAACGGCAAAAGATATATTGGGAAATCCAACAATATCAGAAAGCGACTGAATGAGCATAAACGTTGCAAAAGTTTTGCACCCGTAATATGTAAAGCCATTGCGAAATACGGCTGGGACGCCTTCGACAAAACTGTATTGGAATTTTGCCCCGTCGAAGAGCTTGATGAAAAAGAAACTTACTATATCGCCGAACTTAAGCCGGAATATAATCTGACGAAAGGCGGCGATGGTTCTACAGGATACAAACATTCTCCTAAAACAAAAGAAATCCTTAAACAACTCGCTAAAAAACAATGGGCAGACGAAGAGTATCTGAAGCTTATCAAAAAGCCGATAATTTGCATTGACACCGGCGAAATTTTTGATTCGGTAAAAAGTGCCGCCGAAAAGTCCGGTGTTACTCATTCCTGCGTTTCAATGGCTTTAAAAGGCAAAACAAAAACAGCCGGCGGTTATCGTTGGGCTTATCTAAATTCGGAAGATAAAGTTTCTGAAGAAACCGGTGAAAGAATGGGGCGCACCAATCGCGGTAAAAAACAGAGCGCGGAACAAGTTAAAAAGCGCGTAGCTCATTGGAAAGGGAAAACGCGTGAAAATTTTCATAGCTACAAGCCGGTATTTTGTGTTGAAACCGGAAAAATTTTTGCTTCGGTTAAAATCGCCGCAGAAGCTGTTGGCGTTCATCAAAGTTTTCTCTCTAAAGTTCTGCACGGAATAAAAAAGACGGCAGGCGGCTATCATTGGAAATTTGCTAAGGAGGTTTTTTACATGACTGAAAAAGAAGTTTACGATTTGCTTGTTGAGACGGACGCGATTATGACCGGGCATTTTCTGTTGACATCAGGCAATCACTCTCCGCATTACGTCGAAAAATTTAACGTCCTTCAACACCCCGAATACACCGAAAAACTTTGCAAGGCGATGGCGGAAAATTTCAAGGACGCAAAAATTGAAACGGTCGTCGGACCCGTGACGGGCGGAATCATTTTGGCGCACGAGACCGGCAAGGCTTTGGGTACGCGGGCTATCTTCACCGAGCGCGTCGACGGCGTGATGACTTTCCGCAGAGGCTTCACACTTCACGAGGGCGAACGCGTTTTGATTGTCGAGGACATTGTCACGACGGGCGGCTCCATTCGCGAGGTTATCGACGTTGTAAAAAAATTCGGCGGCGTGCCCGTTGCCGTGAGCATGTTGGTCGACAGGTCGGGCGGCAAAGTAAATTTCGGCGACGTTCCCGGTTTCGCGCTCCTGCACATGGACGTTGAGACTTACAAGCCCGAAGATTGTCCGCTTTGCAAAAAAAATGTTCCGCTGACCAAACGCGGCTCGACAGGAAAGAAATAAATGCTCAAAACTTTGACGGTTGAAAACTTCGCGCTGATTGAAAATGTCACGGTTGAATTCGGCGGCGGCTTGAATATCTTGACGGGCGAAACGGGCGCGGGCAAATCGATTTTGATTGAGGCACTCGGCGCGATTCTCGGCAACAGACTCGGCGCAAGCAAAATTCGCAAGGGCGCGGATTATCTTCGTGTCGAGGCAATTTTTTCCGACGGCTTGAAAATTACGCGGAAGGTTTCGCGCACGGGAAAAAATTCAATCGCGGCGGGCGGCAAGTCGATAACTCTTGCGCAGTTGAAAAAAATCGGCGAACAACTTTTGGACATGCACGACCAAAATAAAAATCTTGAGTTGTTGCGCGAGGAAAATATTTACGCGCTGACCGACGACGAAAAAATTTCGGAGGAGCTTAAAATTTTTCGGCGGCTTTATCGCGAATTGAATTCGAAAATTTTTTCGCTGGAAAAAAAATTATCTGCGCGGGCAGAAAATCTTGAGCGGCTGGATTTTTTGCGTTGGCAGGCGCGGGAAATTTCGGCACTCAACCTCAAACCCGACGAGGACGAAAAACTTGAGGCGGAGATAAAAAAACTTTCGCACGCTGAAAAAATCGCCGAGCACATTCAAGAATCGGTGCAGCTTCTGAACGACGGCGACCCCGATGTTTTGTCGGCATTGGCGCGGGTTGCGAAGAATTTGGACGACGTGGCGCGCTACGACAACAAATTGGATTCGGCGAGGAAACTTTTGGAAGAGGCGGAATTTTCTCTGCGCGAGGCTTACGAGGAGATTCGAGGCTACGGCGGCGGCTTGGAATTTTCGACGGAGCGTTTGGACGAATTGCAAGCGCGGGCTGATGAAATTTCAAAGCTCAAACAGAAATACGGCGCGTCGGTCAACGAGATTTTAAAGCGGCTTGAAAAAATTCGCGCAGACATTGAGGCGGCTGAAAATTTTGATTCGGACGTTGAGGAACTTCAAAAAGAAATCGCCGAGCTTGAGCGTCAAACAAAATCCTCTGCGGAAAAACTTTTGCGGCTGCGTCAAGATTCGGCAAAAAATTTAAGCACGGCGATTGAAACGGAAATTCAACGGCTGGGCATGGCGCGGGCGCAATTTGAAATTGTCGTGGAGCCTTCGGAAAAACTTTCGACGAACGGCGGCGACAAAGCGGAAATATTTTTTTGCGCAAATTTCGGCGAGGAAAGATTGCCTCTGTCGAAGGTCGTATCGGGCGGCGAACTTTCCAGAATTGCTTTGGCGATAAAAATTGTTTCGGCAACGGAACGTCGCGGCGATTTTGAAAGAGTCATGATTTTCGACGAGATAGACACGGGGCTCGGAGGCGTCACGGCAAAGACGGTCGCGGAGGCAATCTCAAGAATTTCACGCGGTCGGCAAGTCTTGTGCATAACTCATTTGCCGCAAATCGCGAGCATGGCGGATGTTCATTTGCAAATCACAAAATCGGAATTCGACGGGCGCACGCTCACAAAAGTCAAACGCCTCGACCAAGACGAACGCATAAAAGAAATTGCGCGGATGGCTTCGGGCGAAGAGTCAACCGTTGCAATAAAAAATGCCCGCGAAATGATTTCGTCGGCAAAAAATTTTAAAGCTTAAGTTTCTTTTGTAAGGCGTCGATTTCTTTCAGCGTTGTCGAAAATTTTTCCGAAGCCCGCGCAGATTCACTCTTGCTCATTTCGGCGAGGACGCGTTGAAGTTTTTCGCGGCGTTGAATCAAAAATTTTTTCAAGAGCGGCGACGATTCCCGTTTAAAAATTTTTTTCGGCAGAGAATTTTTTTCGACACAAATAATTTCGTAGATAATCCCGCCCGCTTCGGCGAGGTCTTCGTCGACGATAACCCAATCATTTTTCGCGAGGTGTTCGCGAATTTTTTTTGCAGCGTTCATCGGTTGAAGAATCATTTGCCGTGCCGAGCTAACGACTTCGGGCGCGTCGTCGAGGATTTTTGCAATCAACGCGCCGCCCATGCCCGCAATGCAAATCGTATCGACCTCGCCCGCCGAAAAAATTTTCAAGCCGTCGCCCAAACGAACTTCAATAAAATTTTCGAAGCCCGCTGCCGAAATATTTTTCTTCAACGCCTCGAAAGGACCGATATTTTTTTCTGTGGCAATGACTTTGACCGCCCGCCCGCTTTTAATCAATTCAATCGACAAGTAGCCGTGATCCGCTCCGATGTCGGCGACGCGACTTCCCGCCGCGACAAAATTTAAAACGGCTTGCATTCTCGAATCCATATCAACGCCTCCAATTTTGTTTGTAAAGGAAATTACTGCGCGGCAACGAATAAACCTGCAAGGAGGTTTTTTAAATGGAGCAGCGCAGACTCACCCCGCTTACGTTGTGGGCGTTGGCATTTGGTTGTTGCATAGGTTGGGGCTCGTTCATTATGCCGGGCACGACTTTTTTGTCGACGGCGGGCACTGCAGGCACTGCGATTGCTGTTTTTCTCGGCGCGCTCATCATGATTCTTATCGCCTACAATTATAATTTCATCATGCAAAGGAATTTAAAGGCGGGCGGCGTTGTCACCTTCACGAAAGAAATTTTCGGACGTGACCATGCATTTTTCTGCGCGTGGTTTCTTTGGATTTCATATATCTCTTTGCTTTGGGCGAATGCTACTGCCGTCGTGCTCATGTGCAGAAATTTATTCGGCGGCGTTTTTCAATTCGGCTTCCGTTACACTTTTGCCGGCTATGATGTTTACGGCGGCGAAGTTTTGATGACTCTGTTCTTCCTGTGGATTTTCGGAGTGCTCTTCGCAAGATTCGGTTGGCTGACAAAATCCCTCGTAAGAATCGCGGCGGTGGTTTTGCTTTTCGGAGTGATTGTCTGTTTCTTGACGACGTTGAGCACCTCAACCGAACCGATAAAATTTTATTTCAACGACACCGAGCCGCTCTGGAAACAAATTTTGATAATCTTTACGCTGATTCCTTGGGCGTTCGTGGGCTTCGAAACAATTTCACAATACACGAACGAATTTAAAGCCGACGTAAAAAAATCTTTCTTCATAATGGTCGCGGCGATAATCTGCGCGGCGGTCGTCTACATTTTAATGACAATCCTCGCCACGCTCAAATTTCCCTCGCAATTCAGCGGCTCGTTCACTTACTTGAGCAGCTTGCAAAATTTAACCGGGATTGAAGGCGTCCCGATTTTCTACGTGATTTCCGAAACGAACGGGCTCGCGATTTTGTGCTTGATAATTCTCGCCGCGTTGACGACAAGTTTAATCGGCTACTATCGCGCCGTCGGAAACTTGACGCAGATTTTTTCCAAAGAAAATCTTTTGCCGAAACAATTTGCCTCACGAAGAAACGCCACGATTTTTATTTTTGCCATTTCAATTTTGATTCCGTTTTGCGGAAGGACGGTTATCAGTTGGCTCACGGACGTGACGACGATTGGCGCAACCATTGCTTACGGCTACACCTCCGCCTGCTCGTATGTCCTCGCCCGCCGCGAAAAAAATCGTCTCGTCAAATTCACGGGAAGTGCCGGCGTAATTTGCGCGGTGCTTTTTACTTTCTTCCTGCTGATTCCGAACCTCTGGTCAATCAACCTCCTCACTCAAGAATCATATTTCATTTTGGCGATTTGGGGATTGGTCGGCTTCGCGTATTTCAATTTCCTCTTCAAGCGCGATGAAAAAAATTTCGGAACGTCGCCGACAATCTGGCTGGTGATGTTCTTCCTGATATTCTTCTCCGCGCTTATGTGGATGCGCGAAAAAATGTACACCGAGCTGAAGATTTTCATTCAAGAGACGAGTAATTTTTATTCGGAAAATTTTTTTGCGCCGCGTTTAGCCTACACGAACATGCAGCTGGAAAAAATGCGTGAAGTCCTCCTCGAAAACACAATGATTCTTTTGATGTTCGCGCTCGCGGGTCTGGCGTTCCTGTTCACGATTTACAGGCGAATCAAACAAAAAGAAGTCGTCGCCCTCGAAGAACAGAGACGCAAGGCGGAAGAAAGCAGTAAATCAAAATCTATTTTCCTTTCCAACATGAGCCACGACATTCGCACGCCCATGAACGCGATTATCGGCTACACGACGCTTGCTCAACGCGAAGGCACGACCTTTGACGAACTGAAATCTTTCATGAACAAAATCGACGTTTCCGGCAAGCACCTCCTCGATTTGATTAACGACATTTTGGAAATGAGCCGCATTGAGAGCGGGCGCATGGAGCTTGAACTTTCCGAAGTCAATCTCAAAAAAAATCTGCTTGACTTGAAGACGATGTTTCAAACGCAAATGGAGGCAAAGGGCGTTGCCTTCACGGTCGACGCGGAAAAAATTCGTCATGCTTGGGTGAGCTGCGATAAGAATCGTTGGAACAGAATCCTTTTGAATCTCGTCGGCAATGCTTACAAGTTCACGCCTTCGGGCAAAAGCGTTGCCGTCAATCTTGCCGAACTCGACGACGGGAAATTTGAACTTCGCGTCAAGGATACGGGCATAGGCATGTCGAAAGAGTTTGCGAAAAAAATTTTTGAGGCGTTCGAAAGAGAGCGGACTTCGACGGTCAGCGGCATTCAAGGCACGGGACTGGGCACCGCGATAACCAAGAGCATTGTCGATTTGATGGGCGGCACGATTGAAGTTGTCACGGAAAAAGGCAAGGGCAGCGAATTTATCGTTCGCGTCGCCTTTAAGATTATCGACAAGCCCGAAGTCGTTGAAGTAGTCGAGGAGCCTGCAAAAGTTGAGGAACCTGCGCAAGAAAACTTCAGCGGCAAAAAAATTCTTCTGGTCGAGGATATTGAAGTCAATCGCGAAATCGCAGCGATGATGCTTGAGCAATTCGGCTTTGAAATTTTTATGGCGGTAAACGGTCAAGACGCGGTCGACAAGGCAGCGAAGACCTCCTACGATTTGATTTTAATGGATGTTCAAATGCCGGTCATGAACGGCTACGATGCTTCACAAGAGATAAGAAAAACCGGCAGTCGCGTCCCGATAATCGCAATGACTGCAAACGCAATGCCGGAAGATATAAAGCGCGCAAAAGAGGCGGGCATGAACGACCACATTGCCAAGCCGCTTGACTTGCCCAAAATGCTTGAGACGATTCGACGCGTCTTGCCAAAATAAATTTCGAGGAGCTGAAACAAATTGATCGAGCTTCACAGTATGATTATCATGGTGATAATTTTGGCGTTGATATTTGATTTTATCAACGGCTTTCACGACACGGCGAACGCAATCGCAACTTCCGTAAACACTCGCGCCCTTTACCCGACTCACGCGGTAATGATGGCGGCGAGTTTAAATTTTGTTGGCGCAATGGTTTCGACGGGCGTCGCGAAGACTATCGGCGGGGACATTGTCTCTTCGCCGAGCCTCATTGACGACAAAGTAATTATCGCCGCTTTAATCGGAGCAATCACTTGGAACTTGGTTACTTGGTATTTCGGTCTTCCTTCCAGTTCGTCGCACGCTTTGATTGGCGGGTTAATCGGCGCGGTTTTGATTTCTGTCGGAGTGACCGGCTTGAATTTGTACGGCGTCGGAAAAATTTTTCTTGCGCTGGTAGCCTCGCCGGCAATCGCTTTCGTCACGGGAATCATCATCATGAACATAATCTTTCGGCTCTTTGAAAATTTTTCGCCGCATTACCTCAACGACAAGTTTCGCAAAATGCAAATCCTCTCGGCGGCGGCGATAGCTTTTTCGAACGGTTCGAACGACGCGCAAAAATCTATGGGCATAATCACTTTGGCACTTTTCAGCGGCGGTTTCATTTCGGAATTTGAAGTCCCGACTTATGTCAAAGTCATGTGCGCGTTGGCAATGGCAATCGGAACGGCGACGGGCGG
>CAMVAG010000048.1 GCA_947165405.1 uncultured Selenomonadales bacterium | reverse complement strand
GCGTAAAAACTTGGCTGGGGATTCCCTTTGCTCAACCGCCCGTCGGAAAACTTCGCTGGCAAGCTCCTCAACCTTTGAAACCGACAAATAAGACCTTCGACGCAAAAAAATTCGGCGCAACGGCGATTCAAAACATTAATCCGCAGGAAGATTCATCTAAAAACCAGCAAAGCGAAGATTGTTTGACACTCAACATTTGGAGACGCGGCGAAAAGAAAAATTTGCCGGTTATGATGTTCATTCACGGCGGTTCATTCGTCGGCGGCGGTGCAGGTGACCCGCTTTATAACGGAAAGAATATTGCGTCGTCAGATGACGTCGTTATCGTCACGATAAACTATCGATTGAACATTTTCGGCTTTATGAACTTCGGCGCGATTGATTCTGCCTTTGAGGACACGGGTTATCTCGGAATTAAAGACCAAATCGCGGCTTTGAGGTGGATTAATGAAAATATCGCCGAATTTGGCGGAAATCCCGACAATGTGACGGTTTTTGGCGAAAGTGCCGGCTCAATTTCAACTTGTTTGCTTACTGTTATTCCTGAGGCAAAAAATTTCTTCAAAAAAGCAATTCCGGAGTCCGCAACTTCAGCTATGTACAATAAGCCGGAATATACCGCAAAACTCGCAGAAATGTTCATGGAAATGAGCGGTACGAGAAAAATGAGCGATCTGCTGAAAAAATCTACCGACGAAATCAGAAATACTTACGAAAAACTTTCCGAAATTCGCGAGTTCAAACATTCGAGTGACTATTTGCCGACGTGCGACGGAAAATTTTTGCCGCTTGACCCGTTTAAAGCATTAAAAGACGGTGGCGCACGCGGAATTAAACTTTTGACGGGCACGACTGCCGACGAATGGAATTATTTCTTGCTGTACAATGAAAATTATTTTGAAATGCTTCGCGACGGCAATCAAGAAAAAATTTCTCCCGCAATAAGACATTACAAAGAACGAACTTCACATACTCCGGAAGAAATTTATAAAAAATGGCTCAACGGGCGTCCGGATAACAAAGAAAATTACAATTCGTTTGTAAATCAGGTCGATTGGCGCGTCGGACAGGAATTGGCGGCTGAATATCAATCAAAATTCGATGATGTTTACTTTTATCTGTTCAGTGAGCCGTCTCCGCCGCCGCTTGAACATTTGCGTTCGTGCCACTCGATAGAATTGCCGTATGTCTTCGATGTACCGGACGAACACATTGCTCCGAAAATAGATTCAAATTTTTCGCGGGAAATTCAAGCGTCGTGGACATCATTTGCGGCGAACGGCAATCCGAACAATGAATTTATTCCGCATTGGGAAAAATATTCCGCCGGAAATCGTCAAACCATGGAGCTGAACTCGAAAGGTTGCGTCTGCCACAAAGATTTGAACACTCAAAACCTTAACGCCCTGCGCTACGTTTACGAAAGTTAAAGGAAGTGTTTTTATGTCAAACTTAACCCGCCGCGATTTTATCAAGACGACATCGCTGGCGGCAGTCGGATTCTTTGTCGCGGGTTGCGGAGATGATAAAAAAGTTTCTAGCGGCAACGGAAATGATAAACCGGCGGATTTGGTCGTTTACGGAAAAATTTTCACCTCCGAAGGAAATAAAATTGTCGAGGCGTTCGCGGTCAAGGACGGCAAATTTGTTTACGTCGGCGGCAAGGCGGGTGTCGAGGCATTTATCGACAAAAATAAGACTGAAATCATCGATTACACAGGCAAAGGGCTTGTCATGCCTTCGTGCGGCAACGGTCACGCGCACTATTCGCTGGGTCTCGGAATGCATTCAGTCGGTACGATTATCGACAGGGAAGACAGCGTTGAAAAGTTTTTGACGGAAGTCGTTCCTGCGGCAGTCAAAAAGGCAAAAGCGGCCGGGGCAACGTCTATATTCGGCTTCGGCTGGGATTTTATGAAATTCAAAGACAATATGCCGACCCGTCAACAGCTTGACGCGATTTGCAGCGATATTCCAATGTATTTCGCCGACGAGGAAGGGCACAAGGGCTTGACGAACACTCTTGCGCTTGTCAACGCGGGAATCATGGCGGCGGACGGCTCTGTTTTGAAAAAAGAAATTCGCGGCGGAGAGATTGGAGCAGACGAAAACGGAATTCCTAACGGTTTTCTTTCTGAACAGGCCGGAACTTACACACGTTCTTTCCTTGACAACGAAAAACTTTTCTCCGTTGACATAGCAAAAGCAACTTTGGACGAAGTTCAGGAGCATTTGTTGTCCGAAGGCTACACGATGTATCTTGACGGCTGGGGAAATTATTTCTACACCGATAACCTCTACAAGGCGGCTCAACAGATGGACAAGGCGGGCGATATGCATTTCATATTGGGCACGACTTACGAAATTGAAAGCTGGATGAATGTTGATGATGCATTGAATAAGGCATTTGACGTTCAAAAATACGCGTCCGAGCATGTGAAAACGAATTGGATAAAACTTTTCATGGACGGCACGGTTGAAAGCGGCACGGGCTTTGTCGAACCGCTTTATCCCGACGGGCAACAAGGCATCGTCAACTGGACGGAAGAGGAAGTAACCGAAATCACTCGAAAAGCCAATGAAAAAGGTTTGACGATGCATATACACGCAATGGGCAACATGGCAATCAATCGCGCCGTCAACGCATACATAAACGGCGGCAAGGACGAAATGCGCAATACCCTCGTGCACCTGCACCAAGTCCTTCCTGACGACTATAAGCGCATAGCAGACCACAATATCTACGTCGTTGCGGGCATGCAGTGGCATCATCTGTCCGACGAAGAGCAGGCGGATATGCCCGAAATGGTGCCCGAAGGCATGGGCGACAAAGCTTATCCTATCAAGTCATACTTCGATAACGGCATCAATATTTCTTCGCACACAGACTTCCCCGCATTGAGCGGCAGCCCCGACGACCCGTTCGGCGTCATGGAAATTGCAATTACGGGGCAATGTTACCTTGAGACCGGCAAGCCGTGGTGGACGGAAGAATGCATTACCCGCGAACAAGCTCTCAACGCGCTGACTATCGCCGTTGCAAAGCAAATGTTCCTCGAAAACGAACGCGGCAGTATCAAAACCGGCAAATATGCTGACTTCCTGCTTGTGACAAAAGACGTTTTGACTTGTCCCGCAGAAGAAATTCACACGGCAAAACCTGCGGCGACTTATTTCGAAGGCAAAAAAGTTTTTTCTATGTAAAGAGAAGTAAAAGTTTCAGCGGCGTTTCTTGACCGACATAACAAAATATAATAAAATGTATTCGGTTATCGTAAAAAATTTATTGGGAGGGAAAACCTATGAGAAAACTTGTTGCAACGGTGTTAAGTCTGTTTATAATGGCGTTCGCGACGGTGTGTTTCGCCGAAACGTACGAAATGGTTTACGAGGCACCGAACTTCACCGAAGGTCTGAAAAACGACCAAGCATTGTCGGAAACTTTCAGCACGCCTTACGGACTTCTCAAAGTTCAGGCGCGTAAACTCTGGCAAGCGAAAAGCGAAAACCAGTTGCACTTCATCGTTTGGCTTGACGACCAGAGACTTGACGACGCGCACTATCCGAAAGTGAATTACGGCTACACACTCCGCGTATTCAAGAACAAGTCCAACTCCGATCTGTTTTATTCGCTTGAATCGATTGACCGCGCCATGCTTTTCGGCTATTCGCCCGCCAACAAGAAATTGGAAATCTACATAGACAGCATGAACTACGCGCACGAAAACGGAGCTTATCCTTACATTGTGGCGTTGAAGAACGGCGATTTGATTTTGGCGTTTGAAAAATCGGGCAAGAGCAAGCGTTATCGTTTCAACTGGGACGCCAAAAAGAATTGGTTCGGATATTCCGACCTCGGAGCCGGTTGGTCTTCCATAAACAGAGACAAACAAACCAGATAAGCTGACAAGTTTTGCCTCTGCCTCTCGACAACTTAAAAAGCCCTTCGGCGAGCGTCGGAGGGCTTTCCATTGCAAAAAAAATTTTTTCTGCTATAATGCGTAACGAAATCGGAAATCTGACGTATAAAGTAAAGAAAACAAATTGGAGGTTGATATTATGGCAGACAAAGACAAAATCGCGGAAGAAATGCTTAGTGAAGAAGACCTCGACAAAATTACGGGCGGTACGATAGCGGAAACAGCAGCGGACAGTTTTGCATTGTACAGACGCGGCTTAACGGATAAGGTATACGTCGGAAGTGAGCGCACTCGCAGAGTTATTAACTTTAGAGGAAACGAGTACAAAGATCACGGCGGACTTTTCAAACCAAATGAGTATTACGATAAGTCGGGCAATCTTACAAGCCGCGAAAATTTTTGGAAAGAATTCGATCTGCAAAATCAAACGGAACCGGTTCCGGTTTCAGATGTAATTAAAGAAAAATTGGCTCCCCAAGAAGGTTCACTCGTAATGGGCGGCTTGGTTTTGTGCCCGACATAAAAAATCCCTTCGGCGGCGCGTCGACAGCTTTGCAGTTTGACGGCAGAAAAAATTTTTTTATAAAGTGTGTAACGAAATCGGAAATCAAACGTATAAAGGACAGAAAACAAATTGGAGGATGATAACAATGGCAAAGGAAATTCTTAAGGACGAAATCATGAGCGACAACGAACTCGACAACGTGGCGGGCGGCACAAGGATTGAAACGTATCAGGACGGCGACGAACTCTATAAGCGCGGCCTCTTGAGCGCAGATGACGCATTGAGCTCGGCTCCCGTGCGCAATAAGCTTCACAGCATGGGCTACGCAGGCTACAAAGACAACGGCGGCATAATCAACGGCAACATCTACACCGACAAAAGCGGCAACACGATTACCCGCGAACAATTCTGGAAGAATTTCGACGCTGAAAACGGAACAAAGATTATCCGCTGAATTAAATCAATGCAATTAAACAGAATGGACTTGGCAATCACTGTCAAGCCCATTTTGTTATTAAATTTATGGAGGTATCTTGTCATGAAGAAAAAATTTTGCCAACTGATTTTGTTCGCGCTGGTCTTAATGACGGCCGGCACGGTATTTGCGGCAAAAGAATCGCCCGATCAGCTGCGAGCAAAGTTAAACGACATGAGCAGACAAGTTTTGGAGCGCATGTATCAAAAATATCCGTCGGCAGAACGTGCAATGCAAAAAGTCTACGGATACTGCACAATCAGTGCTTCCTCTGTCAAATGGGGCTTTTTGGGCGACGATCGCGGGCGCGGAGTTGCCGTAAACAATCAGACCGGCGAAAGAATTTATGTCAAGATGAAGGAAATCAGTCTCGGCGTAAATTTCGGCGCGAAGGAATACGATTTGCTTTTCGTTATCCTCAATAAGGAAGCATGGGACAAATTTGTTTCCGGCAATATCAAATTCGGAACGGAAGTCTCGGCGCAGGCCTATGACGGCGTGAGCGGCAACACTTTTGCAGAGGCTTCCATTGTTGCGGACGGCGTTTGGGTCTATCAGCTTGACAAAAAAGGTTTGGCGGTCGAATTGACTTTCAAAGGCGCGAAAATTTCACCGTACAAGAATTTAAATTAAAACACTCTTCTTGAATAGAAAAAATACCTTCAAATTTCATGGAGGTGTTTTTATTTTATCGGTTGCCCAATTTAATGACGATTGATATAATGACATTCAAATTTTTGATATACACGAGAGGAGAGTCGGTATGAAAATATTTCCGGCGATAATTTTAGCTGCGGCATTGCTCATGACGGGTTGCGGCGGCGAAGACACGACCGAACAATCTTTGGAGGACTATCCGACCAAAGTTAAGGCGATTAAAGTTTTGACAACAGACGCGCCCTTTACTTTGTCTTACAGCGGTCAAGTTATCGACCGCGACGAAATAACAGTTCAATCGAAAGTCAACGGCTCGGTAGTGGAAAAATATGTAAGCGGCGGTCAAGATGTCGTTAAAGGTCAAGCACTCTTCAAAATCGACGACCGCCAATATCAATCGGCACTTCTGGAGGCTGAAGCCAAGCTCGCGAAGTCTAAGACAGCTTTGGCTAAAGAACGTGTCGATCTTCAACGCGACGAGGAACTTTGGCAAGCAAATGCAATTTCCGAGCAAACTCTTACGAATCAACGCATTGCCGTCAAGTCTCAAGAAGAGGAAGTTGCCGCTCAGGAAGCTTTGTTGCAAAAGGCGAAAGATGATTTGGCGGACACGATAGTTTACGCGCCGATGAGCGGCAGACTCGGCATTGACGATGTTGCCGTCGGAACTTTGGCAACTGCCGGAAGCACTCCGCTTGCGACAATCGGTTTGGTTGACCCTGTTTATGTGCAATTTGCCGTTTCCGAACAAGAATATTTGCGGCTTTCGAGAGAAGAAGAACGCCCACATTCAAATTTTAAAATTTCTTTGACGCTCGCGGACGGTTCAATTTATCCTTATCAAGGGCAATTCGCCGAATACGACCGAACACTGGGAAACGAAACCGGCACGCTTATAATTCGCACACTTTTTAAAAATCCCAAAGGCTTACTTGTTCCCGGAATGTATGCCCGCGTTGAAATTGAAGGCTTGCAAATTCCAAATGCAATGCTCGTTCCCGAACGCGCTCTTCAACAGCTTTTGGGCGAAACTTTGGTTATCGTCGCTCAATCCGATAACAAATCAGCCGTTCGAAAAATTCAGCTCGGCGAAAAAATTGGCTCGTATTATGTCGTTAAAAGCGGCTTGAAAGCTGACGATTGGGTTATCGTCGAGGGCTTGACCAATTTGCGCGAAGGAATGCCTTTGGAAGTGACGCAGGTTACCGAAAAAGATATGGGCTTCTCGTTCACGCCCAGCGAAGAAATTTTTGACGTCGGAAGCAGCGTGAATAAGTGAGGTGCTCGAGACATGGCAAAATTTTTTATTCACAGACCGGTTTTCGCCATCGTCATCGCAATTATAATCAGCCTCATCGGAATAATTGCGGGACTTAACACGCCAATCGCTCAATACCCGAACATTTCTCCGCCCACAATAAACGTCGACGCTTACTACTCCGGCGCAAACGCAAGCGTCGTCAATCAAGCTGTCGCACAGGTTATAGAAAATCGCGTAAACGGCACGCAAGGCATGGACTACATGAGCTCCAATTCAAACGACGACGGCAGCTATTCGTTGAATGTTTTTTTTGAGGTCGGCACGGACGGTGACATGGACTCCGTTAAAGTTCAAAACAACGTCGCCTCCGCCAATTCAAACTTGCCCGAAACGGTTATTGCTTCGGGCGTGACGACTTCAAAATCTTCGCAGGATATGGCAATGATTTTTGCTTTATACTGTGACAACGGACTTTACGATACAGCGTTCATAAAAAATTACGCCGACATTTACATCGCCGACGATTTGAAGCGCGTTAAGGGCGTCGGCAAAGTTCAAATTTTAAGCGCGGATTATGCTCTGCGTGTTTGGATTAATCCCGAAAAGCTCGCGAACTTCGGACTAACTGTCGCCGACGTTCAAAGCGCAATCAAAACGCAAAACGCTCAAGCTGCGGCGGGTTCAATCGGCAAGTTGCCCGTCGCTCAAGGTCAAGAGAAAGAGTACACGGGACAAATTCAAGGCAAATTGGAGACGCCCGAACAATTCGAGAATATCATTTTGAAAACGGGCGACGCAGGCGCGTTCGTTTACTTAAAAGATGTGGCGCGCGTTGAAATCGGGCAAAAGTCAAATACTTATATCGGCAAGTTCAACGGCTACACTTCCGTTCCGTTCATCATCAACTTGACGAGCGACGCCAACGCCCTGGAAACTATCGGCGAAGTCAAACGCATTCTCAAAGAAGCCGAAAAAAATTTGCCCGAAGGCATCAAGTACGGTCAAGTTCTGGACAACACGGAATTTATCAAGGCGTCAATCAACGAGGTTGCGCACACATTTTTTGAAGCGTTGGTTCTCGTCGTGCTGGTTATTTTTATTTTCCTGCAGAGTTTTCGCGCAACGGTTATTCCGCTGTTGGCCGTGCCCGTTTCGCTTTTGGGAACGTTCGCGGCCTTTACGGTTCTCGGCTTCACGATTAACACGCTGACATTGTTCGCCATGGTTTTGGCAATCGGTTTGGTCGTCGACGACGCCATTGTCGTTATCGAAAACGTCGAACAACACATGGAACGCGGCTTAAGTCCCGTCGAGGCAACGGAAGTGGCAATGGAAGAGGTTCAAGGCCCCGTCGTCGCGATTGCTTTTGTCTTGTCGGCCGTATTTATCCCGATAGCGTTCCTCGGCGGCATGACCGGCATTTTGTATCGTCAATTCGCGCTGACAATCGCGGTGTCCATGGGCTTATCGGCATTCGTCGCGCTCACGTTGACGCCCGCGCTTTGTGCAATGATTCTTAAGCCGCACGAGCACGGCAAGAAAAATTTCTTCAGCAAATTTTTCGACGCCTTCAACAACTGGTTTGAACGCACAAAAAATTCTTACGTCGGCATTGTCGCCAAAGTTATTTCGGGAACGAAACTTGCCATCGTCTTTATGTTGATTGTTTGCGGCTTAACGGGTCTGCTGTTTAAAATTTTGCCGTCGACTTTCGTGCCCGACGAAGACCAAGGATATTTTGTCGCGGCAGTCATGATGCCCGAAGGCACTTCGCTGAACCGAACGTCCATGACGACTGACAGAGTAGCTGCCGCCATTCGCGAGAATGTCCCCGGCATTAAAGATGTCATTTCGGTTGCGGGTTACAATATACTTTCCAGCGGCGCGAAATCTTCGGCGGCTACGTTGTTTATAAGTCTGTATCCTTGGGCGGAACGAACAGATTTTGAAAAGTCTGCAACCTCCGCGATTCAAAATGTTTTTTTGACAGGAAACGGCGCAGCCCCCGAAGCATTTGTGGCGGGCTTCAATCCTCCCGCGTTGCCCGGCCTCGGTCAAGTCGGCGGCTTAACAATGCAACTTATCGACTTGGAAAGCCACCCTGACAACGAACTTTCCGACATCACCAACGAAATCGTCAAGGCGGCCAATGCGCGCCCCGAACTTCAAGGTGTAAGTACAACTTTCAGCGTGACTTCGCCCAGCTATAAATACGAACTTGACCAGAAACAAATTGAAATGCTCGGCGTAGACCTTGCAGACGTTTACAGCGCGTTGCAAGTAAATTTCGGCGGAATGGAAGTTGATGACTACAACAGATTCGGCAGAACCTACAAAGTTGTCATGCAATCGGACGTTTACTTCCGCGGCGAAATCGATATGATGAAATTTATGTTCGTCAGAGGCTCTATGGGTCAGTTCGTTCCGCTCGACACGCTGATAACTTACAAACTCAACACCGGCACGACGCAAGTCACTCGCTTTAACGGAAAACGCTCCGTGTTTATTCAGGGACAACCCGCCGAAGGTTATTCATCGGGGCAAGCGATGGCAGCGTTGACAGCTGTCGTGCATGAAGTCGCGCCGACGGGTTTCGCCGTGGAATGGTCGGGACAGTCTCGCGAAGAATATAAAGCTTCGGGCTCCACGGGACAAGTTATGGCGTTGGCGTTGGTGTTCGTGTTCCTGTGCCTCGCCGCGCTTTATGAAAGTTGGAGCGTGCCGTTTTCCGTTTTGATGACGGTTCCGACGGGTGTTTTCGGCGCATTGCTCTCCGAGTTCGTTTTAAATTATTACACGAATACTTTCGGCGTAGGTAATCCCGGTTTTCAAAACAGCATTTACATGCAAATCGGCGTTATCATGATTATGGGTCTTGCCGCGAAAAATGCGATACTGATTGTCGAATTTGCCAAAGTCCGCACCGATAAGGGCATGGAAGCCGTTAAAGCCTCTCTTGAATCGGCCGGATTGCGTTTGCGTCCGATTTTGATGACGAGTTTTGCCTTTATAATCGGGTGTCTGCCTTTAGCTACCGCTGCCGGTGCAGGTTCCGCCGCTCGTAATTCTATGGGCGTGGCTGTCGTCGGCGGAATGACCGTCGCGACGTTTTTGGGAATATTTTTAATCCCCGTCTTCTTCGTCGTCGTGCAAAAGATTGTTGAAAAACTTTTCGGCAAAAAGAACAGCTAATCAAACAACAAAAACCCTTCGGCGTCGCGTCGAAGGGTTTTTTATTGACTTTTTGCCCATGCTAAATATAATTTGGCTTAAAGAGTACTTTTTTTATAAGGAGTAAGGTAATGATTATATTTGTGCTCGGATATTTTGTAATGGGGCTGATATTTCTCGTTTGGCGTTTATTTTATCATTTTCTGAACAAAAACAAGCTCATTCCTGCGTTAAGAAACGATTTAGCGAATCTTTATGCTTACGACAAACAAATAATCTTATCCAATTCCATAAAATTTAAAATCATCGCCTTAATCATTACAGCTGTCATTATTTTGACGCTTATGCCGCTTCAAAATGAAACTGCAGAGCTTTTTGATTCTGCATTATCCGCGATAATATATTGTCTCATGTTAATTATTTATGCGCCGCAAAAAAATCCGTCGAGCAAAGAATTTCCTGTCGAGATTTTTGGATTTATTTATTCAATCGTGCTGATGTATTGCAGTGCGGGTGCATTTGTGGTTGATTTTTTTGAAACGAATAATTCTTTTGATGAAAATATGTGGATTTACGGCTACAGCGTTGTTTTAATCTCGTATGTGATTTGCATAGCCACTTTAAGCAACTTTATGGAGAGAAATTTATCAAAGCCGGAGATAATCTTCGTTGGAATGATAATGATGACAGTTTTGGAATTTATGACGTATTACGGGATAGGTTTTTGTGGCGGAATGGAATCTTATGACCCTCAAACCTTTGAAAATAATATTTTTGAAGTAATAATGGCGATAATCAATCAAGGAATATTCTTGGCGTCGCAAAGTCAAATTTTGGAGCGGTCGACTAAGGAAGTTTGCGGCTATATCATCTTAAATGGAACGGATGTGTTGACAGTTACGGCAGTTTTGGGATATGTATTGCAAAAATTCATGGGAATTGACAACGAATCTAAATAAAAAAATTCCTCAGGCTCGTGTCGGAGGAATTTTCCGGTAGTGTAAGGTGAATTTTCACGCGCTTAATAAATTTTCTAATTAAATTCTTTCAAGGCGATAAGGGCGGCGATGCGTCCGGTGCGGTCAAGATTTTTTTTCTGCGCGGCGCGATAAGAAAAGTACCAATCGCTTGTGCAACAAGTGCAGTGATTCGACACCTCGATATTTTTTTCGCTCGCGCCGATTTCCAAAAGCTGAATGACATTGGCAAGTTGCAAGTCGAGAAAAATTTTTCCGTCGCGTTGAATCAAAAGCCTCTCGTAATCATTCGGAAAAGCCGCCTTGCACTTGTCAATGACGACACCGCCGACCTCGTAGCAACACACGCCGATTGAGGGCGCGATACCAATCAAACAACTTTGCGGGCGCGTCCCGAATTCGGAATTCATTTTGAGCAAAGTCTTCGCGGCGATTTTTTTCAGAGTGCCCTTCCAACCTCCGTGAGCAAGACCGACGGCGCGATTTTCCATATCGACAAAAAAAATCGGAACGCAATCGGCGAAACAAAGCATGAGCGGCAAATCGGGCGTGTCGGTTATGAGCGCGTCGGTTTCGGGAATTGAATCGGCGTAATTGTTGCAACCGCAGCCGCGATAATTTTCGTCGACGCGAAAAATTTTGTCGCCGTGAACTTGATTGGGCGTGACTATATCGGAAAGTTCGAAGCCCAAAGCCCGAAGAAATTTTTTTCGATTGGCAATGACATCGGCGGGCTCGTCACCGACATGAAGCGCAAGATTCAATGAATCGAAAGGCTCCTTGCTTACACCGCCGATCCTCGTCGACACGGCATGAGTAACCAAATCTTTCGGGAACGTCGAAAATATTCCGAGCCAAAGATTATTTTCCGTCCGCCTTAAAAAATAAGACATAAAGACCTCCT
>CAMVAG010000047.1 GCA_947165405.1 uncultured Selenomonadales bacterium | reverse complement strand
ACCTACGCGAATTTTTTCATGCGAAAAAAATTTTTTCGGATAAGGTTTGATGTCCTTTAAATATTTTTTGTATTCATCGTAGAGGACGTGAAAATCGGCGACAGTAGATTTTTCCGAAAAAATTTTGTTAGAAATTACTATACTCAGGGCGCGAGGAGTCAGCATTTTATTTTGATTCATCTTTATAAGCAATGACTCAAATTTCTCAACTTCCGCATAAAAAGCCAACTGATTCCCCAATGAAATAACTTGACTTAAAATATTGGCATTAAAATCTTTGTCTTTGTATTGTGAATAGTCGAGAACGAATAAACATTTTTTGAGCGTTTGATACTCTTTAAGAAACCGGCTCAAATCATGCCAAATCCAAGCCTCCAAATAATAAGCCTCTTTACAATCCGGCGCGAGCTTTTTTAATTCTTCAAGAGTTTTTAAAGCCGCGTCATATTTTTTCTTCTGAATTTGGTCTTGCGCCTTCGACCAAATTTTTTTTGCGTCCATTACCTGTGCCCCTTCAAGAAATGTTCGATACGATTCAAAGCTTCGGAAATTTTATTGATGCTCGTGGCGTAGGAACAGCGGACATGACCCGCGCCGCATTTCCCGAAAGCCGTGCCGGGAACAAGCGCAACATGTTCGGCTTGAATCAAATGCTCGGCGAATTCTTCAGAAGTGAGTCCGCTCGATTCAATGTTCGGGAAAATGTAAAATGCTCCTCGCGGCTCGAAACTTTCCAAACCCAAAGTTTTAAAGCCGTCGTAAATCAGCTTGCGTCGTCTGTCGTAATCGGCAACCATTTTTTTCATATACTTTTCGCCGCGCTTGAGTGCCTCGATTGCCGCAATTTGTGCGGTTATCGGCGCGCAAAGTATCGTGTATTGATGAATCTTCGTCATCGCCGCGATAAAGTCGGGATTTGAAAGCGCGTAGCCGATTCGCCAGCCGGTCATGGCATACGCCTTGCTGAAACCGTTTAACAAAATCGTGCGGTCGCGCATCTTCGGCAAAGCGGAAAAACATTCGTGGACGCCGCCATAAGTCAAGTCGCCGTAAATTTCGTCACTGATAACAACCAAGTCATGCGCCTCCGCGAAATCCGCAATCTTCAAGAGGTCGTCGCGTTCCATAATCGCGCCCGTCGGGTTGTTCGGGTAGCCGATTAAAATTGCTTTGGTCTTCGAGGTGACAAACGGCTCCAACTCTTCGGGCGTGATTCGGAATTCGTTTTCAATCTTCGCGGGCACAGAAATTGGGACACCGTTCGCCAAAAATGTGCAAGCTTGATAAGAAACGTAGCAGGGCTCCGGAATCAAAATTTCGTCGCCGGGATTCAAAATCGCTCGCAAAGCCAAATCAAGAGCCTCGCTCACGCCGACCGTCACCAAAATTTCCGTGTCCGCGTCGTAAGTCACATTGAACTTTTCAAGATAATGGCGGGCAATTTCTTCGCGCAACTTCAACATGCCTCGATTGGCGGTGTAGCTCGTGTAGCCTTGTTCCAAACCGTAAACGCAACTCTCGCGAATCGACCAAGGCGTCACAAAATCGGGCTCGCCCACGCCCAAAGAGATAACGTCTTGCATTTTCGCCGCGATGTCAAAAAATTTTCTTATGCCGCTCGGCGCGATTGACTTAACCGAATTCGACAGCTTATCTTGCCACGTCATGGGGCAACCACCAGCCTGCGGTCGCGTTCGGTGTCTTCGATTATCACGCCGTCTTTTTTGTAAGCCTTCAACATGAAGTGACTTCGCGTCTGCGTCACGCCCTCGATTGTCGATAAGCGCGTCGCCACAAAATTTGCCGCGTCCTTTAAAGATTTTCCTTCAATGATGACAAGCAGGTCGAAGTTGCCGCTCATAAGATAAACCGTGCGCACCTCGTCGAAGCGATAAATTCTTTCGGCTATTGCGTCGAAACCGACCTCGCGTTGAGGCGTCAAGTTAATTTCGATTATCGCCGTGACAACATCGTCGCCGAACTTCTCCCAATTTATCAGCGCGCCGTAGGAAAGAATTATTTTTTCCTTTTCAAGCACCGCGATTTCTTTTTCGATTTCGTATTCGGACTTCTGCAACATGGACGCCAATTCGCCCGTCGAAAGCCGCGCATTGTGTTCAAGCAATTCAAGTATCTCTTTCATGTCAACCACCTCTCTCAATCATCATGGAATAAAAAACTTCGGCGTCGTGCGTTTCGGCAAAATTTTTTATCGCCGTCATGCCTCCGCGACTGTGATCCAATTTGTCGTTGAGCGCGCAGAGCATTTCCAAAAAATCTTCCAAAGTCAGCCGCCGTTTTGAAATCGTAGTCAAGACCGCCGCGAACTCCAACGCCCGATAAGTCGTCACGAACACGCGGCAATTAAAAGCCTCGTCGCCGGTGAAGGCACTCGGATAGCAGCGCATAAAAAATTCGTTGACCAAATAATTTTCCAAGACCGTCGAAAAATTTTCGCGCAGTCGAGGCAAAATATTTTTCCTGTGCACGAGGTAACTTTCGGCAAGTTGATTCTTTTTGTCGACAGTCAAATTTGCGTCGTACATCTCTCCGAAAATTTCAGCCAAAGCCGCCGCGTGATTCTCCTCGTCGAAGTCGACCGGCACGGAAATTTTTTCGCCGAAGAATTCACAGAAATTTTCCAAGCGTTGATTTATCGACAGGTCGCGCCGTTGCAAAATTTTTATCGCGGCTTGTTGACGAGCCAAAAATTTTTCTGCAGGCAACGAAATTTTTTCCGTGAAGTCGAAAACCTGCCGCGCCTTGAGCTCGTCGACAAATTCAAAGTCAATCGGCTCCTCGCGCAGGAGGATTAAAATTGCGGCAAGGGGACAAGTCAGCGTCATTGATTGCGAAAAAATTTCCTCGCCGAGTTTGTAAGTCACTCGCGGGAAGCTTTGGCAAATCGCCGTTAAAAATTCTTCGCCGTGCTTAAGCTGCAACTTGCACAAAAAATTTTCGTCGAGGAACGGACACGCTCCCGAACGTTGCATTTCAAAAGCCTGCGCGGATTCGTCGACGTGTTTAAAAATTTCTTCACGGGCGGCGGCGGGGAGGCGCAAATATTTTTCACGCGTCTCCCTGTCGATTAAAATTCGCCAATCACGGCAGCAACGTGAACCGCAAGCTTTGCCGTCGCATTTGAAATCTTTGACGTAAGTCGGACAAAAAATTTTCATCTGATAAAATGCGTCGGAATCCAATTTTCTTTTTCGGGCAAGCCGAATTGTTCTTTGCCGAGCGCGATACTCTTCATGAGGAAAATCATATTCCTCGCAAGCGTGCGCATCGTCTGCAAGCCTTCGGCATCTTGAGTCGCCTCGCCGGGATTCATGCCGTAAGCCAAGTTCCAATATTGACTGCCGGCAACAGCCATGTTGTTCATCAAGAAATATTTATTGAACACGTCGAAGGAAGCACTTGCTCCGCCGCGTCGACAAATGACAACGCCCGCGCCGACTTTCATCGTCTTGTCCTTGTTGAAGGTGCTGTAGAAAAGTCTGTCGAGGAAGGCAAGCACCGTGCCATTGGGTGAGCCGTAATAAACGGGCGCGCCGACGACCAAACCGTCAGCCTCCATGAATTTCGGCGCGATTTCGTTGACAACATCCTTGAAGACGCAATGACCAAGCTCAAAACATTTCTGGCAGGCGACGCAACCGCGAATCATCTTGTTGCCGATTTGGATAAGTTCGGTTTCGATACCTTCCGCCTCAAAAATTTTAATCATCTCGTTGAGCGCGACGTTCGTGTTGCCGTTTGCTCTCGGCGAGCCGTTAATCAGCAGAACTTTCATTTTAAAAACCTCCTTTATACGCTTGCGAATTATTTTGACGCGCAGGGCGAAAATCCTTTTGCAATAAAAAAAGCTGCCGATTGACAGCAGGAAAATTTTTTAAGTGCGCTTGAACATCTTGGCGAGATCCGCGTTTGAAAATTTTATTATCGTCGGGCGACCGTGCGGGCAAGTGTGCGGGTGCGGCGTCTTCGACAGGTCGTTTAGCAGGATTTGCATTTGCCGAAGGTTGAGCTCTTGCCCCGCCTTTATCGCCGCCTTGCAAGCTGTCATTGCCAAAACCGATTGACGAATTTTTTTCGCGAGGTCTTCCGCCTCGTTCAAGCCGTTGAATATTTCTTCGATTATCCCGCGCAGAAGATTTTCGGCGTCGGTGTCTGCGGCGTCAAGCGGCACTTCGGTCAAGCGGAATTCGTTTTCTCCGCTCGGCTCCAAAGTGAATCCCAACTCGGCGAAGACGGAAAGATTTTTTTCAATCAGCTCCGCCTCCCGCGAATCGAACTTCACCACGCGATGAATCAACAAGCCTTGCGCCGGAATTTGTTTTGTGTAAGCGTTCAGCCTGTCGAATAAAATCCTCTCGTGCGCGGCGTGCTGGTCGACGATATACAAATCATTTCCGCTCTGCGCCACGATATAACAGCGGGCGACTTGCCCGACGGGTTCAAGTTCAAGCTCGGATTTTTTTTCGGGCGTTTCGATTTTTTCTTCGGGCTCGAAAATTTCTTCGGACTGAATTTTTTCTTCGGGCGGAGGATTTTTCCGCGCCTCTGCTTGAGCCAAAATTCTTTCAAGGTCGAAATCTTCTTTGGAAATTTTTTTTAGCTCGGATTTTTTCTTGGGCGGCTCTTGAAATTCTTCGCCCAAATCCAACTGCTCAAAGTGAGGCGTTTCGGGCGCGGCTGCCACTTCCGTCAAATCGTGTTCGACAGGTTCGGACGATTCGTGTTTGCCTTCGACTGCCTCGCGCACGGCGTGATAAACCTCTTTGAAAATTCTTCCCTCGTCCTCGAATTTTATTTCAAGCTTCTGCGGGTGGACGTTCACGTCGATTGAATTTTGCGGCACGTCGATTATCACGACCGCAAGAGGAAAGCCCGTCTTCGGGACAAGCGACTTATAAGACTCGTCGACCGCCTTTGCGATTGTCCGATTTTCGACGACGCGCCCGTTGATTATGAACGTCTGCCAGCCGCGATAACTTTTCAAAATGTTTGGTTTTGTCACGAAGCCGCGCAACTTAAAATCCTCGTCGTCAAGTTTCAAAGTCAAAAGAGAATCGGTCAGCTCTGTGCCGTAAATCGCGCTCAACGTGTCGAGAATTTTTCCGTTGCCGGGCGTGGCGAGCGCGGTGCGGTTGCCGTTTATAAATCGGAAGGCGATTTCCGGGCGGCTCAACGCAAGCTTGACAATGAAGTCGTGAATTTTATTTGATTCGGTCGGCGTCGCCTTTAAAAATTTCAAGCGGGCGGGCGTGTTGAAAAATAAATCCTCAACCAAAATCGTCGTGCCCACTTTGCAACCGACCTCGTGTACGTCTTGAGTTTTGCCGCCTTCGATTTTAATTTTCGTGCCAAGTTCATCTTCCGCGCAACGAGTCTGCAAAGTGAACTTCGACACGGCAGCTATCGTGGGAAGAGCCTCGCCTCTGAAACCGAGCGTCGAAATGCTTTGAAGGTCTGCGGCTTTGGAAAGTTTGCCGGTTGCGTGTCGACGAACGGAAAGAGCCGCGTCCTCCTTGTCCATGCCGCTGCCGTCGTCCGTCACGCGAATCAAAGCCTTGCCGCCGTTTTGAATTTCAATTTCGATTCGTTTCGCGCCCGCGTCGATTGAATTTTCCACAAGCTCTTTGACGACGGAGGCAGGGCGTTCGACGACCTCACCCGCCGCGATTTTGTTTATCGTGTTGCTGTCCAAAAGTTTTATCTTGCCCATTTGATCACCTCCAAAAATTTTATCGATTGCCTTTGCGCCGATTGCATGTCTTGCACAGCATTTGGCAGTTCGCCAATTCCGTCTTGCCGCCTTCGCTCCAAGGGGTGATGTGGTCGGCTTCCATTTGCTTGAGTTCAAATTCGTTGCCGCAGTAAGCGCATTTATGATTTTGCCGCTCGTAGACCACGCGCTTTATCTTCTGCGGAAATTTTCTCAAGCTCAAATGTTTTTCTTCGCCGCTCAAAAGATATTCATACACGCCCGAATTTTTTGTAACCTCTTCGTCGTCCATGAGCCGCTTGATTTCCGATTCCAAAAAATCCGCGTCCAAAAATTTTTTCCCGTAACGATTGAACATCAGCCCCCAAGCCAAGCCTTTCATTTCTTTGCGGTAAGTCGGGAACGTCGTCTTGACCCACGCGAAAACATTTTGAAAATAAATCCAAAGCTCGTTGCAGTGCGTGTCGTGTTGATGATTGGCCATGTACTCTTCCAAAGAAATTTTATCGCGGTCGGCTATCCACTTGAGCGCGGTCTCCAAAAAGTCTTGCTGTATCGCTTTGCCTTTCAAATACTCTTGATAATTTTTTTGCGCCGCACAATCTTTCTTGCTGAAAAATTTTTTCGCCGCCGTCAGCCAAGCACCCGTATAAAGTATGTTGCGATTTTCTTGCGCGGTGAGCTCAACGCCCGCTATGTTCACAATCTTAAACCATTTGAGCTTTTCGCTGTCGGTGCCGCCGCTGCAAATGTAAATCATCAATTTGTAATCCAAGATAGAATTTTTTTCGTCGTCCGTCAAATTTTTGAAGCCGCGCTTATTAAAAAGAAAGCCGCCGTGAACGTATTGGCAAATGCTCACCGTGCGCTGTTGCCCGTCAAGCAATTCATAGGTTCCGTCGCCGCTGTCGACCCAATACATCACGTTCAACGGAAAATTTTTTTGGATGCTGTCAATGACGGCTTCGCGTTGCTCCCGCTTGTAGACAAATTCGCGTTGATAGGCAGGGCGAATGTTTAGCCGACCGCCGTAGCCGTGACAACCTTCCTCCGCGTTGTCGACGTAGCCCGCCACGACCTCGCGCACCGGTATTTCGTGCATTGTAATTTCCATTTTATTCCTCCTCCAAAATTATTTTCTCCAACTGCGCTTCAAACATCGAGCCGAATAATTTTACCATAATTATTTGGAGGTTGATATTGGAAAAAATTAGTGTTAAGATTGCGAAAAGTTTTTGACGCGGAGGCTTAAGCATGAATGGCAGTGAAAACGGTTACGCAGGCGCATTGTTTTTCGCGTTGATAAGTTTGGCGGCTCTTCTCAAGCTTGAAGATATTTTCGGTTGGGCAGTCGGTGCGGGCTGTGCAATTTTATCGGCGATATGTTTGCGCACGGCTCTGATTAAATCGGCTCAAGCGGTCGAGGAAGATCATCAGCGCATAGAAATTCAATTCCAACAACTTCGCAACAAAGTCGGCGAGGTCTCCTCACTCAACGTCAAGGCAATGAATTCGGTAAACGACGCCGCGCAGCTTGCCCAAGAAAATTTGCAAGTGATTCGCGTGCGGCTTGCCGAACTTGACAACTTGACGCAGATAGCCGAGGACTCTCAAAAGCTCCGCTCGACGATTGCCGGGCTCGGTGAAAATTCTTCCGCGCTTGAAAAAAATTTTGAGAAGCTCAACACAATCGAAGAGGCGAACAAAGAAAATCTGCAAACCATTTTGAAATTGGTGCAGGTCGTCGCGCAACTGGTTAAGAATAAATCCTACGCGAAGGACTTGGAAAAAATAAATTCGTCGATTGCCGGGCTTGCCGATAAAATAAAATAATGCGCCGCTTCGACGCATGAAGGAGTTTTGAAAATGGTTTTGACTGTGGAAGTTTTGGGCGTGATTGAGGAGAACGCTTATTTCTTTATCGACGACACGACTAATCACGGCTTTTTAATTGACCCGGGAGCAGAGGCAGAAAGGCTTTTAAAAATTATCGCCGAAAAAAATTTTACGATAGAAAAAATTTTGTTGACGCACGGGCACTTCGACCATATCGGCGCAGTCAATGAAATTCAACGCGTTTTGAAAATCCCCGTCTGCATGAGCAAGAGCGGCAATTACTACGCCAAAGACTCCGCGACAAATTGTTCGGCGTTTGTCGGTGAGGCGATTGTCCTCGACGACGTGACTTGCCTCGAAGACGACAGCGAAATTATTTTGGAAGCGAATAAAAATTTCGGCGTCAAGTTGATTCCCGCGCCCGGTCACACACTCGACGGAGCGATTTACTACAGCGCAAGGGAGGGCGTCGCGTTCGTCGGCGATACGATTTTTTGCGGGAGCTACGGACGAGTCGATTTGCCCGGCGGCAGTTATTCCGCCCTCATGAAGACGATTCGGGAAAGAGTTTTGACTTTGCCTGGCGAAACGATTTTATACACGGGGCACGGTTCATCGACGACGGTCGCCGCCGAAAAAGCAATGTGGAATTAGAAATTAGGAATGATTACCGAATTTAATTCCCAATTCCCAATTCCTAATTGTTAAATATCCGCCTCGACGCCGTGACTGTCAAAGACTTTCAAAATTTCGCGGAGCTTTGTCTTTTCGGGATTGTAGTCAATCGTCGTTTCGCCGTCGTGCGCGTGAATATGAACGTACAGCACGCCCGCCAAGCCCAGCAGATTTTTTTCGACAGCCGCCGCGCTCTCTTGAGTGTAACCTTTGGCGGTGAATTGCAGACGGGTATTGCCGCTGCCTTCGCCGCAACCGCATTCTTTGCACATAATTCAAACACCTCGCTGAAAATTTTTACCGCCGAATTATAACGCTTGACGAATTTAATCACAAGCCCCGCGCAGGGTTTGAGGAGGTCGCATGACAAAATTATTGTTGGTATTTATCGGCGGCGGGCTCGGAGCAATGTCGCGCTTTTTGTTGACGACGGCACTGGCAGGCAAGCTCGGCAACTTCCCGCTCGGAACACTCGCGGCAAATTTTTTCGGCAGTCTGTTAATGGGCTTGGTCGTCGGAATTTTGGCGGGACGATTCGAATCTGTGAGGCTGTTTGTCGCCGTAGGATTTTTGGGCGGCTTCACGACTTTCTCAAGTTTTTCCGCCGAAACGCTTGCACTGATTCAAGGCGGACAAATTTTCGCGGCGGCAACAAATGTTATCGTCAGCGTCGTCGCAAGTTTGATTGCGTGCGCCGTCGGATTAAAATTGGGAGGCTGAACAAATGGCAAAAGCATTGATAATTATCGACATGCAAAACGATTTCGTTCACGGAGTCTTGGGCACGAAAGAGGCACGGGAAATGTTGCCGCGTCTCGTGAAAAAATTGGAGGCGATTGTCGAGGAAGGAGCGGTCGATTTAATCTTCACGCAAGACACTCACGCCGAAAATTATTTGGAGACGCAGGAAGGCAGAAATTTGCCCGTCAAGCACTGCATAAAGAAGACCGAAGGTTGGCAGATTGTCCCCGAACTTCAAAAATTTACGCCGCGAGCCAAAGCCGTCATTGAGAAAAAAGCTTTCGGGTCGACGCGCCTGCCGAGCCTTATCAAGCCTTATGAGGTCATCGAATTTGCGGGCGTGTGCACCGATATTTGCGTCGTGTCGAATGCGTTGCTGATTAAAGCATTTTATCCCGAACAGCGCGTTCAAATTGACGCGGCATGTTGCGCCGGCTCTTCGCCCGAAGCTCATCAAAAAGCTCTCGACGTCATGAAGAATTGCCAATGCAAAATCATCAACGAATAAATTTTTAGGAGGAGTTTTTCAATGTCAATCAAATTTGTCGAAACCAAAAACCTCAAGGCGAAACCCGACGTCAGCAAAATCGGATTCGGCACGCATTTTACCGATTATATGTTCGTCATGGATTACGACGCCGCGCAAGGTTGGCATGACGCGAGGATTGTCCCGCACGAAAAAATTTTGCTTGACCCGGCAAACGCGACGCTCCATTACGGGCAAGCGATTTTCGACGGGCTCAAAGCTTATCGCAATCGCGGCAAGGCAGTCGTCTTCCGCGCAACCGACCATCTCAAACGCCTCAACGTTTCCGCGAAAATTCTCGACATTCCCGAAATTCCTTTCGACATCATGCACGAGGGTTTGATGAAACTTATCGACATTGAAAAAGATTGGATACCGACCGAGAAGGGACAGAGCTTGTACATTCGTCCGTTTGTTTTCGCGACCGATGAAGTTTTGGGCGTGAGCGTCAGCAAGAATTACAAGTTCATTATAATTTTGTCGCCCGTTGCCGCGTATTATGCTCACGGCTTTTCGCCCGTCAAGATTATGGTTGAAGACAAATACGTCCGCGCAGTTCGTGGCGGTTTGGGCGCGGCGAAGACTCCCGCAAATTACGCGGCGAGCTTACACGCGGGACTTGCCGCTCACGAAATCGGCTTTGACCAAGTGCTTTGGCTTGACGGCGTCGAACGCAAATATATCGAGGAAGTCGGCTCGATGAATATTCTTTTCAAGATTGCCGGCGAGATAGTTTCTCCTTCCCCGCAAATTCAAACTTCGATTCTTGACGGCATCACGCGGCGCACGGTTAATCAAGTTGCCAAAGCTTGGGGCGTGCCCGTCGTCGAACGCAGAATTTCAATCGACGAGGTTATTGCGGCTCATGAAGACGGCAGGCTTGAGGAAGTTTTCGGCTCCGGCACGGCGGCTGTAATTTCTCCCGTCGGTGTCCTGCGCTACAAGGGCAAAGATTATGTTATCGGCGACGGCAAAACCGGTGCGTTCGCGCAGAAGATGTACGATTACATTGAAGGCTTGCATATCGGCGAGGTTGAGGACACCTTCGGCTTTGTCGAGGTTGCCGGCGAATTTTGATTCCGATTTTTGAAAATAAAAACCCTTCCCAAATTTTGGGAGGGGCAATTTTTTTAGGGAGTCGATTATCGTGGAAAAATTTTTTGAATTCAAAGCACGCGGCACAAATCTGCGAACAGAAATTGTAGCGGGCTTGACGACCTTTTTAACAATCATTTATATCGTAATTATCAATCCGTCAATGTTTGTTGCGGGCGGCATGGACTTCGGCGGTGTATATTTGGCGACGATAATCGCTATGGTTACGGCAACACTGATAATGGGCGTCGCGGCGAATTATCCGATAGCAATCGCGCCGGGACTCGGAATCAATGCTTGGTTGGTCTATTCGGTCATTTTGGGCGGCGTGACGTGGCAAGAGGCACTCGGAGCGGCGGCAATCGCGTCGGGATTATTTATAATTTTATCTGTCACGGAATTTCGCGAGGTGTTTATAAATTCAATTCCCGAATCGCTCAAGCTGGCAATGGGCGCGGGCATAGGTTTATTCGTGTCGTTTATCGGCCTGCGCAACAGCGGATTAATAATTTCTTCCGAGTCAACTTCAGTCACGCTGGGAAGTTTTTCGGAACCGACAGCTCACTTGACGATTATCGGATTGATAGCAATGACGAGCTTGATGATTTTGCGGGTTAAAGGCGCGATTTTTTTTGGAATGATATTCACGGCAATAACTGCATTTTTTTTGGGACATTGGCAGTTGCCGCCGGAAATTGTTTCAATGCCGCACGGACTTGATGAAACATTTCTTCAACTTAGTTTCGCGAACGTTCCCGCGCTGTCGAGCGTAATTCTTGTTTTATTGCTGGTGACCTTGTTTGATACGACGGCGACGATGCTTGGCGTCGGACGGCAGGCAGGCTTGATTAAGGATGGAAAATTTCCTCATTTGCGGAGCGCGTTGCTTGCCGATTCGGTTGGAAGTTTCGTCGGAGCATTTTTTGGCACGGGTCCGACTTCGGCTTTTGTTGAATCGGGAACGGGCGTTTCCGCAGGCGGGCGAACGGGCTTTGCGTCGGTCGTCACAGCCGTTTTATTTCTTCTGCTGATTTTTTTTGAGCCGCTTGCCCGCTCAATTTCATCCATGCCGGCAATTTCGGCACCTGCACTGATTTTGACGGGAGCTTTGATGATTGAAGGCGTGAGCGAAATTAATTGGAATGATTACACCGAATTATTCCCTGCATTCTTCACAATGATTTTAATGCCGCTGACTTACAGCATTGCAAACGGCGTCGGGTTCGGAATAATTTTACACGTGATTTTAAAAACGGTTGCCCGCCAAAAAGTTCCGCCTTTACTCTACGTCTTGGCAATTTTATTTGCGTGTGAGCTTATCTTTGAATGAAATTTTTTGAGTTTGCTCCGCCACCCAATTATAAAAAGCGCGCCTGTTGGAAGGAAGTCCCCGACCGTCTCCGAACCAATTATTGGCGATAAGATATTCCTGCCCGCCGCAAAGCACGCACATATTGTTATCGCGATAAAACCGCTGAATATGTTTCG
>CAMVAG010000046.1 GCA_947165405.1 uncultured Selenomonadales bacterium | reverse complement strand
ACTTGACCGGTGATATACGCCGCTTGATCCGATACCAAGAACGCCACTGCATTGGCAACGTCTTCGGGAGTTCCTATCCTCCCCGCAGGTATCTCTTGCAACATTACTTCCTTGACTTTTTCGCTTAGCGCGGCAGTCATATCGGTGTTGATAAAGCCCGGCGCAACCGCATTGACCGTCACGCCTCGCGAGGCAAGTTCTTTCGCCGCAGACTTCGTGAAGCCGATTATGCCCGCCTTCGCCGCCGCGTAGTTGGTTTGGCTTATGTTGCCTTTGAGCCCGACGACGCTCGACATGTTGACGATTCGCCCGCCGCGTTGTTTCATCATGAGTTTGGTTACGGCCTTCGTGCAGTTGAAGACGCCTTTTAAATTCGTGGCGATAACTTTGTCGAAGTCGTCCTCACTCATCTTGAGCAGAAGATTGTCGCGGGTTATGCCGGCATTGTTTATCAAAATGTCCAAGCGTCCCCAATCGTCGACAACTTTTTTTATCAGCTCCGTCACGACCGCCAAATTTGAAACGTCACCTTGCACAAGCATTGCCTCGCCGCCAAGTGATTCAATTTCGGCTTTGACTTCTTCGGCTTTTGCGACGTTGCTTGAGAAATTCAACGCGACTTTTGCGCCGTCTTTGGCAAGCCGCAAAGCAATCGCTCGACCGATGCCGCGTGAGGCTCCCGTCACAAATGCGACCTTGCCCGATAAATTTAAACTCATTACAACCTTTCGCCTCCCGTTTGCAGAATATAACACAAAGATTTTCGCTTGTCTACATTTGGCGCGTCAACAAAAAAATTTTACGCGCCGGCAGCCAGCTCCTGATACTTCGCAACATCGGCTTGAGAACGCGTCGCGTCGCCCATTGCTTGCCAAAAAATTCCTCTGCAATAATAAGCGAACGCCAAATTCGGATTAAGCTCAATCGCTCTGTTCAAGTCGTCGAGAATTTTTTGTGCCTCGATACCGCCGAGTTCAAGATAAGCTCCGCCGCGAAGTGCATAAGCCTCCGCAAAATTTTTTTCAAGTTCAAGGGCTTTGTTCGCGTCGGCAACCGCCGCATTAAAATTTTGCATGACAAGATACATTAACCCGCGATTGACATAGTGCGCCGCGCCGGTCGGGTCAAGACTTACGGCTTTATCGTAATCGGCGAAAGCCAGATTGTAATTTTTAATATCTTGATAAACCGCGCCGCGATCGTTGTAAGCGTCGGCATAATTCGGATTCAGTTCAATCGCCTTGCTTAAGTCGGAAATTGCCGCGTTGAAATTTTTCAGCTCTCTGTAAATCGCGCCGCGCAGAGCATAAGCCTTTGCATTGTTGGCGTTGATTTCGATTGCCTCGTTGCAAAGTTTTATGACGCCTTGATAATCTCTGTTGTAATAAAGTTTTCGACAGTCTTCAAGCTTTTGATTCGAGAGGAAAATTTTATCTTCGGCGGCGACCTCTTGAGTAATTTTTTCGCGTTCGCGTTGCCCGCTTAATTTTCCTTCAGCCGTGAGTCGTTTAATTTGGTCTTTTAGTTTTGCGATTTGTTCGTCCTGCGCGGCAACGGCGGCTTGCAACTCTTTGTTCTGCGCGACGATTGCGGATTTTTCTTGCGTGCTCTTGTCGAGGTATTTGTTCACGTCGTCGGTGTCGATATTCGCCTTGACCGTCGCCCGAATCAAAAAGCCGTTTGCATTTTCAAGAGGCGTCACGTCATATTTAACGTCGACGACGCTCATAATCCCGCAGGCAATCGCAACGACCTCGTCTTTGACAAGCATAAGGTTTTTCGTCTCGGTGTAGCTGCTGATATAGACGCCCGCCTGTTCCTGCGCGGCGCGTTCGGCTTTTTGCTTGGCGCGTTGCTTGGCAATGTCAATCGTCTCAAATTCGCTCATAATGTATTCGTCGGTGCCTTCGTAGGTTTTAATTTCCGCATTCGCCGTCGGCATAACAAAAAGACTGCCGGCGATTAATGCTGCCGCCAAAAATTTTTTCATAAGTCACACCTCCAAAGTTTTTATCATGATAGCAAAAAAATTTCCCCGCCGCAAATTTGACGGGGAATAATTTTTTTTCGTGACTTCAAACGCCGAGAGCCTCCAAAGTTTTTTTCAAGCTGTCCATGTCTTCGACGTTGAGATTTTTAATTTTTTTGTCGATGCGCCGATTGAAACCGCAGAGGGTTTTGCCGGGCCCGCATTCGATAAAAATTTCCGCGCCGAAATTTTTCATTGCCTCGACGCAAGCAATCCACTTGACGGGATTATCGGCCTGCGCCACCAAATTATTTTTTATGTCGTCGGCTGAAGTTTCAAGCTCGCCCGTGAAATTCGCTGCAACGGGAAAAGCCGCGTCGAGGAGAGCGACCTTGTCCAATTCGGCGGCAAGTTTTTTCGCGGCGGGAGCCATCAACGTGCTGTGGAAAGGTGCGCTCACCGGCAAGACGACAGCTTTCTTTGCGCCGGCAGATTTTAATTTTTCGACAGCCGCCTCGACGCCCGCAGTTTTTCCCGCGATAACCGTTTGACCGGGGCAGTTGAAGTTGACCGCTTGCACTTCGCCGACCGCCGACGCCTCCGCGCAAATTTTTATGATTGTCTCATCGTCAAGCCCGATAATCGCAGCCATTGAGCCTTCGCCGACGGGAACAGCCTCTTGCATGAATTGCCCGCGCTTATGAACCAAAACAACCGCGTCAGAAAATTTCAACGTGCCTGCCGAAACCAAAGCAGAGTATTCGCCGAGACTGTGACCGCCCGCAATGTCCGCCGTGACACCTTCCGATTTTAAAATCTCGTTGACAATGACGCTCACGACCAAAATCGCGGGTTGAGTGTTCGCCGTCAACTTCAAATCGTCTTCGGAACCTTCGAAGCACATTTTCTTAATCGAATAGCCCAAAGCCTCGTCCGCCTCGTCGAAAAGTTTTTTGGCAGAGTCGAAGTTGTCGTAAAAATCTTTGCCCATGCCGACCGCCTGCGCGCCTTGACCGGGGAAAATAAAAGCCTTCTTCATGAAGCCGCACCTCCCTCAAGCGTACTTGCGATTGACAGAATCGACAACGCCGCCGATACCGTTGACAATGTCGTCGATAATTTCTTTGACGGTTTTAATATCGTCGAGCATGCCGGAAATCTGACCTATCATGACCGAGCCGTTCTCAACGTCGCCGAGATGCGTCGCTCTGTGTAATGCGCCCGTACCGAGTTGTTCAAGTTCCTCATTGGAGGCACCTGCCGCTTCCATTTCAAAAAAAGTTCGCGTGAGTTTATTGGCAAGAACGCGAACAGGATGACCGAGCGTCCTGCCCGTGACGACCGTCGAGCGGTCTTTTGCTTTGAGCACGAGATTTTTATAATTGGGATGAGCAATGCATTCCTTGCTTAGGACAAAGCGTGTGCCCATTTGAATTGCGCTGGCTCCCAATGCAAACGCTGCAACGATACCTCGCGAATCAGCAAAGCCGCCCGCAGCGATAACGGGAACGTCCACGGCGTCGACAACTTGCGGGATAAGAGGCATTGTGGAAATTTCTCCGATGTGTCCGCCCGATTCGCAACCTTCGGCAATGACAGCATCCGCGCCGCCTTTGACAAGACGTTTCGCCAAAGCAACGCTCGCCACGACCGGAATAACCTTCGTGCCGATTTCTTTTAAAGCAGGAACGTATTCGCCGGGGTTGCCCGCGCCCGTCGTCACGACAGGAACCCGCTCGTCGACCATAAGTTGCATGACTTCCTTGACGAACGGCGACATGAGCATTATGTTCACGCCGAAAGGTTTATCTGTCCAAGCTTTGCACTTTTGAATTTCCTTGTGCAAAATGTCGGGAGGCATGTGCCCCGCGCCGATAAGTCCCAAGCCGCCCGCGTTCGACACCGCCGAGGCAAGCTCCGCCGTACCTATCCACGCCATGCCGCCTTGAAATATCGGGTATTTGATTTTCAGCAATTTACATATGGCGTTATCTTCAAACATTTAATCTCCTCCTCAACGGTTACGCCGCTACGCTCCTTCTAAGTTATACGAATCTGCTTCATTTGTCAATTACGAATTAAATTAAAGAGTCGTCCTGATTCGTTCGAGAATTTTGCTGTTGACGTAGTTGCAGGCAACGCCGATACCCGAACTGATTGCCCGTGCGTCAGACGAGCCGTGACTTATCACGCAACAGCCGTTCACGCCCAAAAGAGGTGCTCCGCCGTTTTCCGATACGTCCAGCCGCTTGGATATGTTTAAAAAAGTTTTTTCAATGATTTCTTTGCCCAAAAGTTTTATGCCGCCGTTTGCAGTCAGTTCTTCCGTCAAGAGTTCCATAATCGTCAAGGCAAGTCCCTCGCCGAATTTCAAGACGACGTTGCCGACAAAGCCGTCGCAAATCACAACGTCGAATTTTCCTCGCGGAATGTCTCTGCCTTCCGCATTGCCCGCAAAATTTATCGTCTTTAAATTTTTCAACAGCTGATAAGTTTCTTTGGTTTGCTCGTTGCCTTTGGTTTCTTCCTCGCCGATATTCAACAACGCAACCGAAGGATTTTTTATTTTCAAGACGTGCTCGGCGTAAAGCGAACCCATTATCCCGCTTTGAATCAGATGTTCGGGTTTGCTGTCGACGTTCGCGCCGCTGTCGAGTAAAAGTGTTGTGCCTCGCGGAGTCGGTATCGGGGTTGCGATTGCGGGTCTGCCGACAGTGTGAATCCTCCTCAATATCAGTTGAGCCGCTGCCACTGCCGCGCCCGTCGAACCTGCCGAAAGTACCGCATCGCACTCGCCGTCTCTTACCATTTTTGTCGCCACGACGATTGACGAATCTTTTTTGCAACGCACGGCGTCGGCGGGGTGTTCGCCCATTTGTATGACTTCGCCTGCATGGCGTATCGTTATCGGCAAATCGGATTGATTGAGCTCGCCGCGTATTTTTTCCTCGTCGCCGACCAAAATTATTTCACACGGATATTTTTGAACTGCCAAAACTGCACCTTTGATTATTTCCGCCGGAGCTTTGTCACCGCCCATGGCGTCGACTGCTATTTTCAACTGTCCCGCTCCTATCTGCAAAAAAATTAGGCAGGGTTTCAATGCCTGCCCAAATAATTTCCGTATCCTCAATCCGTCTCTATGACCGCGCGCCCGTCATAGTAACCGCATTCCGGGCACACATGGTGTGGGAGTTTAGGTTCATGGCATCTCGGACATTTTACATAGTTCGGAGCTTCCAACTTCCAATTTGCGCGCCGTCTGTCGCGTCTTGATTTGCTCAATTTCCTTTTAGGTGCCGCCAAAGCTTAACACCTCCTTTTATCAATTAGGAATGTGGAATTAGGAATTAGGAATTGTTACGAGTTTAATTACTCATTCCCAATTACTAATTGTTGAAGTGCTGCAAGTCGCGGGTCAACGATAAACTTATCGCAACCGCACTCGCCTTCGTTCAAATTTGCGCCGCACTTGGGACACAAGCCCTTACAATCCGCTTTGCAAAGATTTTTCATCGGCTGCCCGGCAAGCAACTCGTCTCGCAAAAGTTCAGTCACATCGATTAAATCTTCCACTGCTTCCGACTTGTCGAATTCTTCTTCGAACTCGTGAACTTGATTTTCCGTCGCTTGAGTCAAACATCTGTCGCACGTGAAAATTTTTTTGCACTCAATGCGCCCGCGAACGACATAACATCTTCCGACATCCTCGACTTCGCCCGAAATTTTTATCTCGCCCTCGAAGTCTTCCAAAGCCTCGCCGAATAATTTTTCAGCCGTCGCGCCGAACTCGAAAGGAGCCTTGTCGCCCCTTGCCGTTTGCACTTTCGGCATTTTACAACACCGCCCTTTTCATGTCAAGGCAACTTTTAAAGCAAAGTCGACATTAACAAATATGTATCGTCTATGCCCTCCAACAGCTCAAAAAATCTTTTGTACAGTTCGGGATTGTGGTCGGTCTTCGTCATGAACCAATCGACCATCGCCAATAAATCTTCCTTCGAATCCAAGCCGCTCTGAACCGTCGCGAAAAGAATCAGCTCAAAAATCTTGAAGCTTATCAGAAAGACGGCAAAGTTTTTCGTGACGCTCTCCTCTATGAATCGCCAAGGATACACGTTGTAAAAAAGTTCGTTGACGATATAATTTTCAAGGAACGCCGAATATTTTTCCGAAAAATTTTTTCGTGCGTCGGCGAGCTTTTCAAAGTTGGCGGCGATTTCCGGAAGCGACACTTCATTATGTTTATCGGGCTTTATGCCGAGAATTTCCTCGAAGGCAACAAAAAATTTTCGCCCTTCGTTTATTCTTAAGATTTTTAAAGTGTGGCTGATGAATTTCATCATGAAGAAGATAAAAATTTTCGCGTCGAAGATAAAGCTTTGGAATATCGGCGAAATTTCTTCCGTCAAAAATTCTTCCGAACGATACGCCGCAATCAAACTTATCAAAGTGTCGGTGTCGCTGTTGTCCGAAATTAATTCCTGCAACTTGTCGAGGAAAAGCCCGAGCGCGATTAATCTTTGGTCGAGTGTGAAACGTCGCGCCTGCAGGATTGCAATCATCGTGATTTGAATTTCACGAAGTAATTCGGCGTCGACTTCGTTTTTGATTGGAAATTTCGTTATTGAGATTCTGCCGTGCTTGCCGTGAATTTTTTCGGGCACTTCGACGAATTCAAATTTCATCGGCTCCTGCGCGAACAAAACCATTTCCGCCGCAACGGGACAAGTCAACGTCAACGACCGCTCAAAAAATTTTCCGAAGGCATGAGTTTGGCGCGGGTAGGTCGCGCAGGTTTGTGATAAAAATTCTTCGCCGTACTCCAGTTGAATGCCGCAAAATTTTTCCGGCGTCAAGAACGGACACGGTCTGCCAATCAGCATGTAAGAATTTTTTTCGTCGTCGCGGACAATGTGCGATAAAATTTCTTGAGCCTTTTCCGACGGTTTTATCTTACGATATTTTTTGTAAATCGCGTCGTCAATCGTGATGTCCCAATCGCGCTCGCAACAATTAACAATCCCCCCCCCCCGTGCACCCGTTGCATTTGAAGCGGTTGACGTATTCGGGTTGGAAGTAGACGAATTTTTTTGCCATAAACTGTCCTCCAAATTTTCTGCAAGTGTCACAACGTAAGCATTATGTTCCGAATCAAATTTCATGCGCGAGGTAATTTCCTTAGCTTTTTCCTTCGGCTTGATTCGCGAATATTTTTTGTAAGTCGCCGCGTCAATCGTAATCGTCCAGCCTTTGCAACAACGGGCGTTGCATTTTTGTCCGTCGCATTTGAATTTGCCGACGTATTCGGGCTGAAAGTAAAGAAATTTTTTCATTGCACCAAGCCGTTTGCAATCATGTATTCGGCGATTTGCAAAGCGTTGAGAGCCGCGCCCTTACGAATTTGGTCGCCGCAAACCCAAAGGTTCAAGCCGTGTTCGATAGAAAAATCTTTTCTGATTCGCCCGACCTCGACATCATCTTTGCCGGAAGTCTCAAGCGGTTGAGGATAAAGCATTTCATCGGGATTGTCGCAAAGGATAACGCCGGGAAATTTTTCAAGCGCGGCACGAGCCTCTTCGACGGAAACATCATTTTCAAATTCGACGTTGACCGATTCGGCATGAGAGCGATAGACGGGCACGCGGACAGTCGTCGCCGTGACTTTGAGCGCGTCGTCTTCCATGATTTTCTTTGTCTCGTCGACCATCTTCATTTCCTCTTTGGTGTAGAGATTTTCTTTGAAGACGTCGATTTGCGGAATGAGGTTCGAGGCGATTTGATAGTGCTTGTTCAATTTCGCAACGGGCAAAACTTTTGCAACGACTTCCTCGCCGCGAGCCAATGCCTCAAGTTGAGTTTTGAGTTCGTCCATGCCTTCGCGACCTGCGCCCGACACCGCTTGGTAAGTCGACACGACCACGCGCTTGATTTTGGAAAGATTGTAAAGCGGCTTGAGTGCCATGACCATGATTATCGTTGAGCAATTCGGATTCGCGATTATGCCTTTGTGCCGAGCGATTGCCTGCGGATTGACTTCGGGGACGACCAGCGGGACTTCGGGATCCATGCGGAAGTTCGATGAGTTATCGATAACGACCGCGCCCGCTTTGACTGCCGCCGGTGCAAAAAGTTTACTTGCCGCGCCGCCCGCGAACAATGCAAATTTCACGCCGTCGAAAGATTTTTCGGTTGTCTCCTCGACGGTGTACTCTTTGCCCATGAAATTTATTTTCTTGCCCGCCGAACGACTCGACGCCAACATTTTCAGTTCGCCGAAAGGAAAATTGCGCTCCTCGATGAGTTTCAAAAATTCTTGACCGACCGCGCCCGTTGCGCCGACGATTGCCGTATTAAATTTTTTCATCTGATAACCTCCAAAAAATTTTTATAAAGCAGCTCCGATTTTAAAAGCCGTGTCGCCGAATTCGGAACGCTCAACCATTGAACGCGTGCCGCAACCGGTAGCCCAAACTTGTCCGACATCTTGCCAGCTCATGTAGCGCACCAAAGTTTCGTAATGATTCTTCAAAGCTTCCATTGTCCAATCTGCCGTGTTCCAAGCCGTCGCAATTATCATTGATTTTTTGCCGCCGAGCTTTGTCGTCCGCGAATAAAATCTGTCGACGATAATTTTCAGCTGCGCGCTCATGCCGAAATAATAAAGCGGCGTGACCAAAACCAACAAGTCCGCCTCCAACATTTGCGGCATAAGTTTCGTTTGAATCGCGTCGTTGAAAATGCAATCGCCGTCCATGCCGCAGTGGTCGCAGCCTTTGCAAGGATGAGTTTCCTCGTTCGCCGCGTCGAAGATAAAAATTTCATGCCCGGCACTCTTTGCACCTTCGACAAATTTTTGAGCCAAGTAGCGTGAAGTCGATTGCTCTTCGGAATGCGGGCTTGAGTTAATCACAACGATTTTCATAGACTTTCCCTCCGACACACTGCCCTGCGCGGAGACTTCACTCTCCTTTTTATTTTCCGTCGCCGCCAAGCCGCAACCGCTCAAGTAAAAAGTCATTGCGCCGAGCCCGACGACCTTTAAAAAATTTCGCCTGTTCATTTGTAAACTTCTTCCGCCATCGGGAAGACTGCCCAAGCTTTCGGCCAGCCGACATAGAAGGCAAGCTGCGTGATAATCTCAACCATTTCGGCTTTCGTGACGCCGTTGGCTTTTGCGGCGGCAAGATGATGTTTCAGCGCGTCAGTGAAAATTCCTGCGCCGACCAGCGTCGATACCGTGACAATGCTCCTGTCGTGAACGGACAAGATATTATTTCGGCTCCACACTTCGCCGAAAAGGATATCGTCGTTGTAGCGGGCAAATTCGGGCGCGAAGTCTCCGAGCCTGTCACGTCCTGCCGTTTGAGTAATTTTCTTGCCGACGTTGTCGAAAGTTTTTGCCGCGTCGTCGCCGTAAACTTCCTTAGCCATAGGGAAGACCGCCCAAGCTTTCGGCCAGCCGGCGTAGAATCCGAGTTGAGTTACAATCTCAACCATCTCGTCGCGGGTGACGCCGTTTTTCTTTGCGGTTTGAATGTGATACTTGAGCGCGTCGGTTAAAACTCCGCTGCCGACCAATGAGCAAATCGTGACAATGCTCCTGTCGTGCAAAGACAAAATGTCGTTGCGATTCCAGACCTCGCCAAAGAGAATATCATCGTTGTAGCGGGCGAATTCCGGCGCGAAGTCTCCGAGCCTGTCTCTGCCTGCCGTCTGCACAATTTTTACCGCTTTAGGTTTTTCCATAGCTGCCGCCTCCGTAAAATTAAAATTTACCGCGAACAAAGCCGCAAGTCCTGCCGCAAAAAATTTTTTCATGCCAATCCCTCCCGCGCAAATTGTAAGTCATGATTGTGAAAAATTTTTGAGTGGATTGAAGTCAATAAAGCGGACACAAAAATTTTTTCGATTCGTCGCCGAAAGGATTCCTTCAAACAAAAAAGCGGCAAGCTCTTTGCTCACCGCGCAGATTATTCATTCAATGTCAATGGAAACTTTTTTCTTTTCGCGTGTTGCGGCAGATTTGACTATGGTACGAATCGCTTTGGCAATTCGCCCTTGTTTGCCGATAACTCTACCCATGTCTTCCTGCGCGACGTGCAGTTTTAAAACCGTGCGATCTTCTTCTTCAACAGCCTCGACCTGCACCGCTTCGGGTTTTTCGACAAGTGCTTTTGCCAGCACAGTTACTAATTCTTGCATTGTCCTCTTCCTCAACTAAATGTTCGATAATTACTCTGCAGCCTTAGCCGCCTTGCGCTCTTCGTGGATTTTTTTCATGATGCCCTTTTTGCTGAGCAGAGAGCGAACCGTGTCGGTAGGCTGTGCTCCGTTTTTAATCCAGCCGATAACTTTTTCTTCGTCGACATTGACAATGGCGGGATTTTTGGTCGGGTCGTAATTGCCGACGATTTCGATAAAGCGACCGTCACGCGGCGAACGACTGTCCGCAACGACTATGCGATAAAACGGTTGCCGCTTTGCGCCCATTCGATTGAGCCTGATTTTTACCACAATCTCACCACCTTTCCAATGTTCGAAGTTTATTTTTTGAAAGGAAACTTACTGCCGAGCTGACCCAAAAGTCCTCCGAGATTCGGAAGCGTCGGCATCTTGGGCTTAGTATTCTTCCCCTTTTTAATTTTTCCTTTTTTGCCTTTAACTTTTTTTGACGCCTGCTGTTGAGCTTGCGTCGTCTTGAACTTGCGCATCATTTTACGCATTTCCTCGAATTGCTTGAGGAGCTTGTTGACGTCGGCGACTTTCGTGCCGGAACCCATTGCGATTCGCTTGCGGCGTTTGGCGTCGATAATGCTTGTGTCTTGCCGTTCTTTCGGCGTCATTGAGAGGATAATTGCCTCCATGTGCTTGACTTCTTTGCCGTCAAGGTCGAGGTCAACGCCCGTCAATTTTTTCTTGAGCCCGCCGAGACCCGGCACCATTCCGAGCAAATCGTTGAGCGAGCCGAGCTTTTTGACTTGCTGAAGTTGTTCCAGAAAATCTTGCAACGTGAATTCGTCCGCTTTGATTTTCTTGACCATCTTTTCGGCGGTCTTGGCGTCGATTGTCGATTGCGCCTTTTCAATCAAGCTTAGCACATCGCCCATGCCGAGAATCCGGCTTGCCATGCGGTCGGGGTGGAAAATTTCCAGAGCCTCAAGTTTTTCGCCCATGCCGACGAATTTTATCGGGCAACCCGTTGCCGCTTTGATTGAAAGAGCCGCGCCGCCTCTTGCATCGCCGTCGAGTTTTGTCAAGACAATGCCGTTGACGCCGAGCGCGTTGTGGAAAGTTTCGGCGACGTTGACCGCCTCTTGACCAATCATCGAGTCGACGACCAGTAAAATTTCGTGCGGCTTGACGGTCTCTTTAATGTCTTTGAGCTCTTGCATGAGGCGTTCGTCGATTTGCAAACGACCTGCCGTGTCGATAATCAAAACGTCGCGGGCGTGCTTGTCGGCGAATTTTATCGAGTCCTTCGCGATTTGAACGGCGTCTTTAATGTCCTCCGTGAAGACCGGAACATCCGCCTGCTCTCCGACGACTTGCAACTGTTTGATTGCGGCGGGTCGATAAATATCTGCGGCGACGAGTGCGGGACGCTTGCCCTGCTTTTTCATGAGCAACGCGAGCTTGCCTGCCGAAGTCGTCTTGCCCGAACCTTGCAGACCAACCATTAAGATAATCGTCGGCGGGCGCGAGGAGATATTCAACTTTGCCGCCTTGCCGCCCATGAGGTTTGCAAGTTCCTCGTCGACAATCTTTATCACGGATTGCGCGGGCGTCAAGTTGCTTAAAATTTCGGTGCCGAGTGCGCGAGCCTTAACTGCCTTTTCGAAATCGCGAACGATTTTATAATTCACGTCCGCCGAAAGCAAAGCCATGCGAACATCTTTTAAAGCCTTGTTGATGTCGTCATCGGTGAGCTTGCCGTGTCCGCGCAACTTGCGAAAAGCTTCTTGGATATTTTGGGATAAATCTTCAAACATGAATTTGCCCCTGTCAAAATAATAGGCACTCACCATTGCGGCGGTGCCGGAATTTACTAAGCTGGAGGCGACACCCGGAATCGGACCGGGGATAGAGGTTTTGCAGACCTCGGCCTTACCACTTGGCTATGTCGCCGCGTCAACGCCTCAAGCGTCAACACGCGCATTATAAACGCTAACTTTTAACAAGTCAAGTATTTT
>CAMVAG010000045.1 GCA_947165405.1 uncultured Selenomonadales bacterium | reverse complement strand
ACGCCCTTTTCTTTTGCTACTTTTCTTTTGGGCGTGCAAAAGAAAAGTAGATTTTAAAAATAAAATTCATTGAACCGCTTAATCGAAGCCGTCAGTTGAATTTACCAACAGCTCCTAATTCCTAATTGCTTTTCTACGCTGTTTGGCGTTTAACGAGATTGGCAAAAATGCCGCCGCGAGCAACGAGCTCCTCAAAGCCGCCGCTTTCTACAATTCTGCCCGCGTCCATAACCAAAATCCTGTCGCAATTTCTAATCGTCGACAATCTGTGAGCCACGATAATCCGCGTCGAATTAAGATTATTCAAACTGTTTGTGACGATTGCTTGAGTGCGATTGTCGAGGGCGGAAGTTGCCTCGTCGAAAATTAAAATCGCCGGCTTGTTCACGAGGGCGCGCGCGATTAAAATTCTCTGACGCTGTCCGCCGGAAATGTTCGTTGAGCCTTCGCTAATGACGGTTTGCATCCCCATCGGCATCATCGCAATATCTTCGGCAATGCCCGCCGCCTCCGCTGCCTGCCACGCGTCCTCTTGCGTGAGGGCGTTCGTGCCGATTATGTTTGTGAAAATATCGCCCTGCATAAGCTGACCGTTTTGGAGGACGACGCCCATTTGAGTTCGCACTGAAGGCAAATTTAATTCGGCGAGGTCTTGTCCGTCGAAATAAATGGAACCTTTGCGCGGCGTTTCGAAACCCAAAAGCAAGCGGACGAGTGTGGACTTGCCGCAACCCGAACGCCCGACAATGGCAACATTTTCACCCGCCGCAATTTTAAAATTAATGTCGTGCAAAACGTCGCGCCCTTGAGCGTAGCCGAAAGTCAAATTGTTGACTTCAATCGTGCCGCTCAAGACGCCCGAATCTGCTTTATCGCCGACACTTTCGGGAACTTCATTCATTATCGGGCGCAAGTTTTCAATGTGCGGTTGAATCGCGAAGTATTGACCGACGAGCGGGATAATTCCGTTGAGCGTGGCGTTGAAACTTGAGAAGGCACCTTGAAAGGCAATGAACTGCGCGTAAGTTATGCCTTGAATTTGTTGACCGTTGGGGCCGACCTCGTTCATGCCGTAAACCGCGATATAATAAAGGCACATCGTCAAGATAAACGGCTGAACGCTGCCGATAATCGAGTTGTAGTTTCCTTGCCAGCGAAGTTTCAAATTCCATTTCCACGTTTCGCCGAAAACTTCGCTCCAGAGTCGGAAGGCTTGATTTTCCGCGCCGTGTTCACGGAACTTGGCAAGCCCTTTAAAAATCTGTTGGACAATGCCTGCCTCTTTGTTGTTGGCGGCGATTAAGTTGCGTTGAAAATTTATGACGCGCCGATAAATGAACGCGGTTATGATTGCGTAGATGAACCAAACAACCACCGCCGCCGCCGTGAGCTTGAGGCTGTAATAGCACATCAAAAAAATACTCCAGAAGGAAAAGACGAAGCCGAAAAGCCCGCCGATAAATTCCGCGCTGACCAAACCTTTAATGACGCTGATTCCCTGCATACGGCTTGCCAATTCGCCGGAGGTGAACTTTCGGAAAAAACCCGTCGGCAAAGTCAGCAGGCGTCCCCAGAGTGCGGCTTCCGTTGCCATGTTCATTCGCGTCGTGATTCTCATAACGGCTATCGTTCGGACAATGCTCAAAGACGCCGTCGTAAAACTTGTGACCATGATGACTTGCGTGACCGTCGCCAAGCCTTGTCGGTCGAGGATTGGAATTATATCTGCAAAAATTGTTTCCGTCACCAGCGGCATTACCAACGGAATTATTCCCGCGATTAAACTTATCGCAATGACCGTTCGATAATCTGCGAACCAACATTGCTTGAAAATAAATTTCATCAAGTCAAGAATTTTTAATTCCTTCGCGGGAAAGCCGGCATAACATTCAAACGCGCTATTATCAATTTTCGCGGCGACCTCGTCTGTCAACTCAATGCCTTCGGGGTGAGCAAGGTTGATGAGTTTGTATTTGCCGGGCGCGCTCGGAACGAACACCGATAAAATTTTTTTTTCGCCGAAGTAGCCGATAATAACTCCGCTGTCGTTTTTGTGCCAATCGTCGACAAGTTCAATCAGGCGCATTTGCATGTTGCCCTTTTGAATCAGCCGCCGAATCAATCTGATTTGGTCGAGCTTGCGCACAAGTTCAAGGTCGAGCTTTATATTTTCGGTCGGCATTTTCAAAGCGACTGCCGCACGCCGAACGATAAACGACGCCTCCTCCAAACGCTCTGCGCCTTCGGTTGTTTCGCCGTAAATTATTTTTTCTTCGCCGAGCAAATTTGAAATCGAGTTGTCTAAAGTTCGCCGTTGATTTCTTTTGCGAACTTCAACGCGATTGGAAAATCTTTTGTCTTCCGCTGCAAAGCGCACGCCCAACAACATTGAAAAAATTTCTTCGTTCCGGCGGAAAGCTTCCGTTAAATTTTCTTCGCCTTCCAAGACCGTGCCGAGCGACCACGTAATTAAAATGTCGTCACCCTTGTCCGCCAAAAGCTGCAACCACGGCAACTTTATCAACTCGGAAAACCAGTGGCGCATGAAATTTTTCAGCTCGTCGGGCGAAAGTTCCTCGAACGTCAAAAATTTTATTTGGGTGTCTTCGACCGCGTAAATGAGCGTTTCCGTTTCTCTGAATTCGTCAAGCGTCGGGAAAGCTGCCTTGCCCGTGCCAAGCTCCGCCAAAAATTCTTGTCGGAAGGAACCTTCCGTGCGCCGTGTGGCGTAGACTTCAACTTTGCCCGTCTCAATCAACGCAAGCCGTTCCGCGTCTTCAAGTCTAAGGCGTTCGCCTGCCGTTAAAAATTTTTCATAGCGGCTCAACTTCTTGGCTCCTTTCCGCAATCAATCTTCTGTAAGCTCCGTCATGTTGAATCATTTCACGATGTGTGCCGCGCTCCGCAACGACGCCTTTATCCAAAACAATAATCTCGTCACAGTCGCGAATCGTCGACAATCTGTGCGCAACTATCAAGCACGAACAGCCGCGCCGCCGAATATTTTCAAGTACCGTTTGCTCGGTCATCGGGTCAAGTGCACTGGTCGCCTCGTCCAAAATCAACAGCGAGGGATTATTTGCCAATGCACGCGCAATTTCCAAGCGTTGACGTTGACCGCCGCTAAAGTTCAAGCCGCCTTCCGAAACGAAAGAATCGTAGCCCTTTTCAAGTTGCAAAATGTCTTCGTGTATGCAAGCATCTTTCGCCGCCTGAATAATATCGCTGCGTCGAACCGAATCATCAAACAACGACAAATTTTGCGCTATCGTCCCGGTGATTTGGAAAACGTCTTGGTCGACGGCGGAAATTGAATTGACAATCACTTCGCGAGGAATTTCACGACGCTTGCGGCCGTCAAATAAAACTTCGCCGCTCCATTCCTCGTAAATGCCCGTGACGATTTTTGAAACCGTAGACTTGCCCGAACCGCTTGCGCCGACGACCGCCACCCAATGACCCGGCTCAATGTGCAGAGAAAATTTATTTATCAGCGGCTTCTCAAGCGGGCTGTAGCCAAAATCAATCTCTTTAAGTTCAAGTTCGCCGTTCAAGCGGGCGACAGGTTCAGCGGAAGGTTTTTCTTCGCGACAATTCAAATCATCAATTTCATAGCGGCGCACGTCGTTTAAGCGTTGCATTTGCATTTCCGTCGATTGAAGCGTCGAGCCCAAACCCAAGAGCGCATTCACGGGAGCTTGAAAACTTCCCATCAAAGATTGAAAAGCCGTGAACATGCCCGCCGTCAATGCGCCTTCCATTATCGAGAAGCCGCCCAGCGTCATTATCAACGCGCCGTTTATTCCGCTCAAAAGCGTCGGAATAATCGTTGCCGTCATTTGCCACAACGCAACATCTTGGCTTGCTTTCAAAACTTTTGCGCGATAGCCTGCCCACTTCGCAAAAAAATCCGCCTCGTTGCCGTTCGCTTTTATCGTCTCAATCATCATCAAGCCGTTCATCGTCGTGCCGTATTCTTTGCCCGCGTCCTGCTGAATTTTCATGTTCAAGTCGGTTAAGTATCGGCGGAGCGCAAAGAAAACGACTATGTCAATTCCGGAAAAAAATATGCCAATCAAAGTCAACGTCACGTCGTATTGGAGAAGCAGGAGCAAATAAAAAATCGCAACGAGGAAATTTAAAATCGCCGTCGCTGCAGGACCCGATAAAACGCTTGCGATTGATTCGTTGAAGTTGACACGCGAGGCAACCTCGCCGGCGAAACGCTGATTAAAAAATTGCATCGGCAGGCGGAGCAAATGCCAAAAGAAACTTGCCGAATCCGCAAGCGTCAATTTTCTTTGCCAACGAGTCAAGATTACCGCCTGCAGCCAAGTCATTACGCCGCTGACAACCCAAGCGACGGTCATCGCCACGCAGAAATTAAACATCCAATCCGTATGCTTTTTGGCTAAAATGTCGTCTAAAAATATTTGGCTGAAGACAGGTGCGGCAAGACCCGGAATTATCATGCCGAGATTTAAAAGCAGGATAAACAGTGCCGCCCATTTGTCTTGAGCCAATTTTTGCGCCACTGCTTTAAAAATGTTGTAGCGTTCGCCTTCGGGCTTAAAGTCTTTGTTCGGGACGACGCGCAACGCCACGCCCGTGTAAGAGGTGCGGAACTCTTCCCACTTGACGGTGCGCCGACCCATCGCAGGATCGTTTAAATAAACGGTGTCGCCTTTGATTCCTTCCAAAACGACAAAGTGATTAAATTCCCAGTGAATAATCAGCGGGAAATCGCCGACTTCTTTTAATCTGTCTGCATTCCAACGATAGCCGTTGGCGTCGCAGCCGCGATTGCGCGCCGCACGAATTACGCAACTTGCCTTTGAGCCGTCACGATTGACGCCGCACTCTTGACGAAGTTTTTCGAGCGGCAACCACAAATTATAATGCGCCAAAATCATTGACAAGGAGGCTGCACCGCATTCGGTTGCTTCCATTTGCAAAACCGTCGGCACCTTTACCCGCGTGGTCGCTATCCCGAAAAAATTTTTTATACTATCGAGAATCTTCATTCCTAATTCCTAATTAACGTGAGCGAAGCCATTGGCTCAACTTGTAAAAAACTTTTTCAATCGGGGGCTTGCGCTCAATAATAATCGAGCCGGTGCAAAAAGAGCCGGGAGTAACCTTTTTGTGTTCGCCGACTTTTGAAGTCCATAAGTAGCCGCTTTTGTCGTCCGGGTCTTTAACCAAATCGAAGACAATTTCCATAAGCGAGGAGTTTTGCGCTTGCAAAATCCATTGCGCAAGTTGAGGGTTGCCCAAGTGCTGTTGAAGTCCGTTAATGGTTATCGGGTATTGGGAAACGCTGCGCACGACGCCGATTAAACTTCCAGTTTGAGAAACGTCGGCACCGTTCGGGGCAAGCTGAATCGTCATGCCCGGCTCAATGCGCTTGCCTTTATCCAACGGAATGTATAAAAGTCCGGTCAAGTCTTCGCGGTCTTGAGTAATGCGGACGGAACAAATCGGAGTGCCTGCAGAAATCATAGAGCCGACATCGACCATGACTTCATCAATAATGCCGTCGTAGTCGCTGTAAATATCTTCCGCCACGTCTTGTTGATAGCGTTTGGCGTCGTATTGATAAGCGCGTGCAAAAGCATCTTTGTCGCCGGAAGCAAGACCCATGCCGTATTGAGCCATGCGCGTGTCGGCTCCTTGAGCGGCTTGCTCCATGTGCGCGATTAAGTCACCTTTTTTAACCGGCATGCCCGGTCGAACGAAAAGTTTTCCGATTTTTCCGTTAGCCGTGTGCGAAACGTTCATCAAGCCCGCCGAATCCATAATCAAACCCATGCCGTCTGCCTTGACGGTGAACGCGCCGTAAATCGACCAGAGCACCACCGCGAACAATAAGACGAGCACGGCAATCAATGCCATCCAACTGACGGGTGTCGTTATCGGCAACATTGTATCCAACTTTTCGGGCGAACGAAGTTTATCAAGGGCTTCTTGGCTGAAAATTTGACTGTTCTGTTGTCTCATCTGCCGTCGCCTCCCGTAAATGTCACTTCAACTTTCATGCCGTCTTTGAGACCTTCCGCGGCGGAAGTCACGACGGTTTCGCCTTCTCTTAAGCCCCAAATAATTTCAACAAAAGAGCCGTCGTCTGCGCCCGTTTTGACCGCACGACGTTCCAAAGTATTTTCCGCCGTCACGACAAAGACTTCATTTCTGCTTGAATCGATCATTGCGGCAAGCGGAACCGTTAAAAGTTTCCGGCTTTCGTCACTCGTCAAAACCGCGCCGCTGTATGCTTGTTGTTCCAAAAGCCCGACGCGATTGTCAATTTCCAAAACAACTTTGCGCAAGGAAGCGGGCTCATTTAAATTCGGCATGATTTCTTTGACAGTCACATCGAAAACTTCCGACTCGCCGCGATTCCCCGCCGCATATTCCGTGTCGTAAGCTTTGCGCATAATTTGGCTGTTCGTGAAAGTTAAATGCGCTTTGTCGCCCAAAGAAAATCTTTGTGCGTGTCTGTCGTCGACCGCCATAGAAAAAAATAACACGGAAAAATCTCCCACGAGAGCCAGCGGCGTGCCCGCTTGAACATACGAGCCCAGTTGACGATACAAAATTAAAATTTCACCGTCAATCGGTGCCGTCACGTCTTGCCGCGCTGATTGCACCAGTAATTGTTCCTTGACGGTTTGCGCCTCTTTTAATGCTGCCTCCGACGCAAAATAATTTGCTTCCGCCTCATCGAATTTTTCTATTGAGGTTGCGTCCCTTTCCCGCAGTCGTTTATAGCGGGCGTAATTATTTTTGGCGTTGGCAAGCTGTGCCTCTGCTTTGGCGATTGAGCTGTCCGCTTGCTGTATTTTCAACGCTATTTCCTCGTTGACAAGAGTGAAGATAACTTCACCGCGCCGCACCTTTGAATTTTTAGAGACAAATATATTTTCAATGCGCCCGTCAATCAAGGCGACCGCGTCTACAATATCTTCCGAATAAAGATTCACCGTTTCCAAAAATAATTTCGGATGCATGTCACGCATTTTAACTTTTGCGCCATGCAGAGGAATTGTCCGATTTTCCATGCGTTCGGTTATTTGATGTTCGCCGCTCTTGTTGAGCCACGCCCCGTAAGCTATTATTGCTCCCGCGAATATCAATATCAGCACGAGCCCGACCATATAAAGTTTTTTCATCTGCGCGCCCCTCTGTCAATCAGGAATCGTAAATTGGGAACTTTGTATGCTTATTATAAATAAAATAAGCGGTTTGTCAAAATCTCACAGATAATCGTAGAGAATTGACGCCGCCGTTATCAAAATCAAATCGAACACAGCCGGGACAATCAGCGAGCTTGCCTCGAACGCCGCGCCCGTCAAAGATATTTCCGTCAAAGCAATCGCGGGCAGAAAAATCGGAAGGGTTATCGGGAAAAGCAAAATCGGGAAGAGCCCGCCCTTGACCGTCGCCGAAGTCGTCAGTGCCGCCGTCAATGTTCCCGCCGCCGCAATTCCAATCAAGCCGATAAAAATCGTCAACAGGAGCAAAAAAATTTTTTCGACGGCTACATCGAACAGAATTAAAAATATCGGCAAGATAAAAATCGTCAGCGCGGTCAGCGACAAGAAAACGTAAATCATTTTGCCGAAGAGGATTGCTTGAGCGTCGGCGTAGAGTTTCAGCGTCGGGAGTGTTCCCGCTTGAGCCTCGTCGTCGAAGGTGCCCGATATGCCCGCGCTTGCCGCGAAGAATATTACGACCCAAAGCAACGCCGCCAAAAATTTCGGCTCGACAAAAATTCCGCCCGTCGACAAAGACAAAGATGCCACCGCCGTCAACGCGAACATCATCATTGCCGCGAAGGTCGCCCGCCGCCGCAAGCCGATTAAAAAATCTTTTCGGACAATCGCCAATGTAGCTGTTAGAAAAAACTTTTTAATTCCTAATTCCTCATTCCTAATTCCTAATTGTTAAGCGGGAGTCGAATAATTTCATCGCAAATTTTTTCCTCTGCTTTGTCGTTCGTGGCAAGCAAAATAATTTTATCGGGCTTGGCGGCTTGAATCTCATTGAAAAATTTTTCGCGACCGTCGTCGTCGAGGTTGGCAGTCGGTTCATCGAGGAGCCAAATATCGGCGTCGACGCTCAAGAGAATCGCGAACTTCAGACGTTGCCTCATGCCCGTCGAAAAATTTTCTGCGCGGGCTTTGGCGAAAGTTTTCAAGTCAAGCCCGACACGCAAGCCGAGCTCAAAAATTTTTTCCGCCGATAAAATTTTGCCTCTAAGCTTGCCGAAAAAAAATAAATTTTCCTCTGCCGTCAAGCTGTCGTAGATTTTCATTTCGGGGCTGACGGCGGCTATTTTTTTTTCAACGGGAAAGTTCACCGAGCCTCTATCGGGACGAATAATTTTTCCCGCGAGCTTGAGGAAGGTCGACTTGCCCGCGCCGTTTTTGCCCGTGATTCCGATAACTTGTCCGCCGCGCAGCTTGAGCGAAATATTTTTGAAAAGTTCATGCCGCCCGAAGCTCAAGCTCACATCGTCGAAGACAATCACTGCAGTTTATCCTTGTTGAGGCGCATCCAATGTTCGCCGCATTCGACAAGCCCGTCCGCCTGCATTTGAGAAATTTCACGCGTCAAAGCCGAACGATTGCACTCCAATTCTTTTGCAAGCTGAACACGCCCCGGCACTTTCACGCGCTCCGAATTTTGACGACGCTCCCTTTGCAACAAATATAAAATCACTCGTTCGCGCAGTGTCTTTTGTGAAAGAAGCTCGACCTTTTGCATCATCAAAACATTTTTTCGACTGAAGGTCTCCAAAAGATTTTTCATAACGATTCCGTGCGTGCGTCCGAGCTTGGGGCCTGCGACGAGCAGCGAACGATAGGGCAGCCACATAATCGTTGCGTCGGTCGTGAGCTGAACACTTGTTGCGATTAAATCTTCGCCGAGAATGGCCGAGACCGTCCCGAACATTGAGCCGCTTTCGAGGGAATGACCGACCGATTCATTGCCGAGCCTGTCGAGCGAGAGGATTTGAGCTTCGCCGCTTACAATCACGCCGATACTTGCATTGGGCGCGAACGCCTCCAAAACTCTTTCGCCGCGAGGATAACTCTTGACCGTCGTCCCCGTGAACTTCATGAATTGTTCTATTTCTTCCGGCAACAAATCTTTAAAGAGCGGCACGCTTCTCAAGTCTGAACCCTTCAAAGCCGCTCACCTCCCGATAAAAATTTTTCCGATTATAACATTTCGGATTTTATCATACTGTTGCATTTGTCACAACGCCCGCTTGAAATTTTCGGCGGCGTCGAATAAACTTCAAACATTCGGAGGGATACATCATGAAAAAAATTTCGATTATCGGAACCGGCGTCGTTGATGTTTTGGCGGGCGCGGTCGACGAAAAAATTTTTAACTTCGACAGCACGGAAATGGATTACGTGAAACTTTCTTTCGGAGGCGACGCGCTCAATCAGTCGATTGTCCTTTCGAGGCTCGGCAAAAGTGTCAAGTGGATAAGCAAGCTCGGCGACGACGACGCGGGGCAACAGATTTTAAATTACGCAAAGAAAAACGGAGTGGATATTTCGGGCGTGAAAGTTCAATCGCATTTGGCGACGGGTGTCACTGTCGTTTTGGTCGACGCAAAAGGCGAACGACGTTTCCTCACGAATCCTAACAGCAGCTTGAGAAAATTATCGGAGGAAGATATTTTGCCGCATATCGACGACATGGCAGAGATTGTTTCTTTCGCGAGCTTGTTTATATCGTCAATGCTGGACGTGCCGGCGATGGAACGAATCTTCCGCCGAATAAAATCAAGCGGGCGAACTTTGGCACTTGACATGAAATATCCTGCGCGAGGCGAGCGATTGGAGGAGTTGTCGGGCGTGTTGTCGAACGCAGATTATTTTTTCCCGAACGAATCGGAGCTTGCGGCTTTGGCGAACGAGGAGGACATCGACAAAAATATTTCGGCGTTGTTGAATTACGGCTTGAAATGCGCGGTCGTCAAACGCGGCGGCAAAGGTTGCATTATCGCCACGAAAAACGAGCGTCATGAAATTCCCGCTTATCCCGTCGAAAAAGTTGTCGACACGACGGGCGCGGGCGATTCATTTGCGGCGGGTTTCTTGTGGGCTTTGTCGGAAGGTTGGCAGCTTGAAGATTGCGGAAAATTTGCTTGCGCGGTTGCGAGTTGTTCGGTCGAGGAGGTCGGAGCGGTTGCAGGCGTGACTTCTTTGGAAAAAGCCATGCAACGTTACGAGGTCATTCGATGAAAAAATTTTTTGCACTGATTTTTTTGACGGCGATTTTAATTTGCGGCTGTCAAAACGAGGGCAAGCAAATAAATTCATTCGACGACTTGAAACATGCGCGAATCGGCGTGTGGCCGGGCGGCTTATATGAAAAGTTGGCACGTAATCATTTTCCAAATGCGCAATACATTTCGTTGGAAGGCACGGGAGATTTTATCGAAGGTCTCAAGCAACATAAAATCGACGCCTTTGTTATCGGCAAAGCTTACGCGGATAATTTCAAAAGCATGGGTATCGACGTGAAATATCTTCCGCAATCTTTGGGCGATGCTCCGTTGTCATACATTTTCCCAAAAACCGAACGCGGACAAAATCTTTGCAATCAAATGAATGAGTTTCTTGCGAAGGTCGAGGCGAGCGGCGAGCTTGACGCCTTGAAAAAGAAATGGTTCTCAAACAAGGAAAGCGACAAAATTTTTACGAGGACTCCTTCGACGGGCACGCTCGGCAAAATAACAATCGCCACCAACGCAGACGGTGCGCCTTTTAATTATATTCACAATCAACGGGTTGTCGGCTACGAGGCTGAACTTATCGACAAATTCTGCGCGGCTTACGGCTACGACTACGAAATTAAAGTTGAATTCTTTCCTGCCATGTTGGCTGACGTGACGGAGGAAAAAGTCAATGTCGGAATGAATGCCGTTGAGATTATGCCCGAACGTGAGCAGAATGTATACTACGCCAATCCGAATTACATTGAGCAAGCGGTCGTTGTCATCGAAGCCGAATATGCCGGCGGAGGAAATTTTTTTGCGACAATCACGAAAAGAATTCAAATTTCCCTGCTCGACGAAAACCGCTGGATTTTGCTGGCGAAAGGCGCGGAGCAAACAATTTACATAACGTTGGCGTCGATAATCTTTGGAACGCTTTTGGGCTTGGCAATGTACATGCTCTATCGCGAGGGCAACCGCCTTGCAAAAAAAATCATCGACGGAATTTATCGGACGTTGCAGGGCGTGCCGATATTGGTCATGCTGATGTTTTTTTACTATGTGATTTTCGGCAGCGTCAACGTGCCCGCGAGTTTCGTTGCCGTAATAGTTTTTTCAATCGTGCTCAGCGTTTCGGTTTTCATCATGTTGAGGAGCGGCGCGGAAAGTATTTCGAAAGGACAAACGGAGGCGGCGCTGTCTTTGGGCTATTCGGAGCGGCGAGCCTTCGTGAAATTCATTTTGCCGCAAGTCGTAAGAAATAATTTCAAACAATATCAGCTTGCTTTGAACGTGACGCTTTTGGAAACGGCAATCGTCGGCTACATATCGGTGCAAGACTTGACGAGGGTTGCGGACTTGATTCGCGCCCGAACTTACGAAGCCTTCGTCCCGCTAATCGCAATCGCAATCGTTTACGGCATTTTATCACGGCTGCTGATGTTCGTGACTGACAGGATAGCGCAACGACTCAATCCGAAGAATCGGAGCCGCGAAAAAATTTTGGAGGGCGTGAAGTTGTGAGCGAAATTATTTTGCGTGTGGAAAATTTGCGGAAAGAATACGGCGAGGTCGTTCCGCTGAAAAATATTTCCCTCGAAGTCAAGCGCGGCGAAATCATTTCGATAATCGGCGGTTCGGGCACGGGCAAGACAACTTTTTTGCGCACGATAAATCTTTTGGAGCGACCGACGGCGGGGAAAATTTTTTTTGCGGGCGAGGAAATCACGGCGAAAAATTTTTCGGCAGAAAAAGTTCGTCAACGAATCGGAATGATTTTCCAATCGTTCAATCTCTTTGCGGGCTTGACGGTGATTGAAAACGCAATCGCCGCGCCCGTCGAGTTGAAAGGAATTTCAAAGCAGGCGGCTTACGACAAGGCGAAGAAACTTTTTGAGGCGGTCGGGCTTGACGAAAAAATTTTCAACTATCCTGACGAATTGAGCGGCGGACAACAACAGCGGGCGGCAATCGTTCGGGCGTTGATGATGGAGCCGGAAATTTTACTCTTCGACGAACCGACAAGCGCGCTCGACCCGACGATGGTCGGCGAAGTCCTCG
>CAMVAG010000044.1 GCA_947165405.1 uncultured Selenomonadales bacterium | reverse complement strand
TTTTCTTTGCACGCCCAAAGAAAAAGTAGCAAAAAGAAAGGGCGTTTAACCGGCTATAAAAACATCCATGTTTTTAACGCCGGCGGCCGTCGTCCATGACGGCCGGTCTTTCACTACCCGCTGCTTTTGAGTTTGTCAGCAGTTCTTAAAAGATTGAGCGATAAATTTCGGCGATTTCCTCTTTGGTTACGTCGCGGGGATTGCCGGGCGTGCAAGCGTCTGCAAGAGCCGATTCCGCCAAAAAGTCAATGTCCTCTGCTTTTACGCCGAGTTCGGATAATTTGGTCGGAATGCCGACATCCGTGCTCAATTTTGCAACGGCTTCAATTGCTGCGGCGCGGTATTCGTCTTGAGTCATTTCGTCGACGCCGGCAACACCCATTGCGCGAGCAATTTCGCGATAACGTTCGCCGGTGGCAGGTGCATTGAATTTCAAAACGGGAGCAAGCAAAATCGCGCAGGCAGTTCCGTGCGGAATGTCGTAAACCGCGCTCAAAGGATGTGCCATAGAATGATCGATGCCGAGTCCGACGTTTGAAAAGCCCATGCCCGCGATGTATTGTCCGAGTGCCATAGCCTCACGGCCTGCAGGGTCGCCCTTAACCGATTTCCTCAAGTTCTTTGAAATAATTTCAATCGCCTTGAGGTGAACCATGTCGGTAAGTTCCCAAGCGGCTTTGGTTATGTAGCCTTCAATCGCGTGAACGAGAGCATCCATACCGGTCGCCGCGCAGAGTTTGGCGGGCATGGAGGCGCACATTTCCGAATCGACAACGGCAACAATCGGAATATCTTTCGGGTCGACGCAGACGAATTTGCGATTCTTTTCAACGTCGGTAATGACATAGTTAATCGTGACTTCGGCGGCAGTGCCTGAAGTCGTGGAGACGGCGATTATCGGCAAGCATTTGTTTTTGGTCGGAGCAACGCCCTCAAGGCTGCGAACATCGGCGAATTCGGGATTGGTCATGATGATTGCGATTGCCTTGCTCGTGTCGATAGCCGAACCGCCGCCGACAGCAACGATTATGTCCGCGCCGCACTTCTTGCAAAACGCAACGCCCGTTTGAACATTTTCGATTGTCGGGTTCGCCTTGATGTTGTCGTAAATTTCGAAGTCAATGCCCGCCGCGCTCAAAAGTTCCGTCACTTTGGTCGCAACTTTGAACTTGAGGAGGTCTTTGTCGGTGACGAGCATGACTTTCTTGCAAGCACGATTCCGAATCTCTTCGGGTATCGCCTTAATCGCGCCCGGTCCGAAATACGACGTCTCGTTTAAAATAATTCTGTTGACCATAATCATACCTCCTAATATACTGCATGTAACAATCATAATACCTTAAGCCATTGCTTGTTACAAGGGCGTTGAAAAATTTTTGGGAGGAAATTTTATGCGGAAAATTTTTCTTGCAATGACAATCGCGATTGTGTTCCTCGCGGCGGGCTTTTATCACTTCACGACGACCGATTACTCACTGCGCCAAAACGAACATCGTCGCAAGCTCGGCGCGGTCTACATGACGCTGAACAATCCTTTTTACGAAGTCATTGATGAGGAAATTCGCACGACGGTTGAGAATCACGGTGACGTTTTGATTTCAAGAGACCCTGCCTTGAGCGTCGATAAGCAAGTCGAAGAAATTCGCGAACTCATTGACGACGGAGTCGAATTGATTTTTATAAACCCCGTCGATTGGACAAAGATTGAGCCGGCGTTGAAACTCGCCCGCGCCGCAAAAATTCCCGTCATTGCGATTGATACCAACGTTGAGGATGATTCGCTCGTCGCCTGCACCGTCGTTTCCGATAATTATTCTGCGGGTGTTCAATGCGCCGAACACCTCTTGAAAAATTCTTCGGGCGGGAAAATCGCCTTGCTCAAACACTCGCAAGCTCGTTCCTCTATGGACAGAATGCAGGGCTTCCTCGATAAAATTTCCGAGAATAAAAATTTTGAAATCGTCGCGGAGGCAGAGTGTCTCGGTCAGTTGGAAGTCGCAATGCCCGTCATGGAAAAAATTCTTCAAGCTCATCCCGAAATAAATATCGTCATGGCTCTCAACGACCCCGCCGCCATGGGTGCAATCGCCGCTTTGCAAAATATTAATCGGTCGGGCGACGTGAAAGTTTACGGCGTCGACGGCGTGCCCGAAACCAAAGAAATGATTTTCTCGCGAAGGATGACTGCCACCGCCGGGCAATCGCCTCGACAAATCGGGAAGCTCGCCGCGATTTACGCTTACAAAATTTTTGACGGCGAACCCGTCGAAAAAATTATCAAGTTGCCGACGCGCCTCCTTTCCGCCGAAAATATTTTCGCCGCCGACCTCGACAGCTGGGACTGATTTCATACTTTCTTTTGCTGCGCCCAAAAGAAAGTATGCAAAGAAAAGGGCGTTCACCCCGCTATAAAAACATCCATGTTTTTAACGCGGGCGGCCGTCATCCGTGACGGCCGGGTTTCAACGTTCCGCAATAAAATTTTTAATAATGATTTCCGATTAGGGATTTGATATGCAAAAAATTTTGACAGTCGCGGGAATGCATCGCCTGCTTTACGTTTACAACGGCTTTGTGATTTTCGTCTTGATGGCGTTCATGTGCCTCACTCAAGAACGAATCAACAACTCAATGACGGCGCGGGCTTTTTTGGAAGAGGCAGGCGCGGTTCCTCAATCGTCGATTATGCTTTTGTGCACGACACTCGCCGCCTCGTTGGCTTTCGTTTTGCTCGGTCATCTTTACAGAAAAAATAAAAACCGCTACGAAAGATATTTCCTCTTCGCGGCGGAGGTTATCGTTTGCATGTTTTTAATGCGCGTGTTGAATCTTTCCTACGACGGAGTTGTCTTGCTCGTCGCGGCGGATTTGATGTTCAAGCACGAGGGACACCGGCAGGAGTACACGTTGCTGATTGCGCTGATTTGTTTGTACGTCATTGCAAATTACAACTTGGCGATTTTTCGGACGAAGATTATTTCGTTCGAGGCTTATGTTTCATATTACAACGCGGACGCTGCGGCAGTCCTCTTGGCGATAAAAAATACTTTCTACTCATTGAACATCGTTTGCTTCGTGTTTTATCTTGTCTTGCTCGTGAAAAGCACGCACGAGGAAAAGGAAAGAATCCGTCTGCTGAACGAACGACTTGAGGAGGCGAATCAACGACTGCGGGCTTATGCAATCGAGGTCGCGCAAATGGCGGAGACTCGTGAACGCAATCGCTTGGCAAGAGAAATTCACGACACGCTCGGTCACGCGCTCACGGGCATTGCCGCCGGTCTTGACGCCTGCATTATGATGTTGGAAGTCGCGCCCGAAGCCACGAAGCAACAGCTCAATAAAATTCGTGACACGGCAAGGAAGGGCATTACCGACGTTCGCCGCTCCGTGAAAAAATTGCGCCCCGATGTTTTGGAACGCCTGCCCTTCCAAGAGGCTTTGCTTGAAATGACAAAAGATTATTCCGAGTCTTCGGGCATGGAGATAACCTTCGACATTTTCAGTTGGCCGAATAATCTTCGACAAGACCAAGAGGACGTTATCTATCGCGTGCTGCAGGAGAGCATAACCAACGCCAAGCGTCACGGGCACGCCACGAAAGTTAAAATCACAATCGGTGGCAACGAAAATTATTTGCTGATTGTCATTGCCGACAACGGGCTCGGCTGTGAGGAGGTTAAGCACGGTTTCGGACTCAAGCACATGCGCGAGCGGCTGGAGCTTTTGCACGGAACGATTCATTATTGGAGTGACGAGGGATTTATCGTCGAGGCGATGATTCCTCTCAATCGGGAGGCTGAACATGATAAAAATTCTGATAGCCGATGACCAAGACCTTATCCGCGAGAGTTTGAAAATTGTTTTGGATATGAATATCGATATGGAAGTTGTCGGGCTTGCCGAAAACGGCCGCAAAGTTTTGGAGCTGCTCAAAAAAAATTTGCCCGATATAATTTTGATGGATATTCGCATGCCCGAACTTGACGGCGTCCTCTGCACGAAGGCGGTCAAAGAAAAATATCCCGACGTGAAAATAATTATCTTAACGACCTTCGACGACGACGAATATGTTTTCTACGCGCTCAAGTACGGGGCAAGCGGCTATCTTCTCAAAGGCTGTTCGGTTCAAGAATTGACGGCGGCGATTCATACCGTCATGAACGGCGGCTCAATTTTAAATGCGAGCGTCATTACAAAAGTCGTGAAACTTTTCAGTCAGCTTGCAAAGGCGAACATTGCAATGGAGGCGGACAGCAGAGGCGTCGACGAACTCAACCGCACGGAAAAAAATATTGCAAGTCTCGTCGGGCGCGGGCTTTCCAACAAAGAGATTGCCGAAAAATTGTATCTGTCGGAAGGAACGATACGCAACGCCTTGAGCGCGGCTTTGTCGAAATTAAATTTGCGCGACAGAACTCAACTTGCGATTTGGGCTGTGCAAACAGGTTTGGCGAGTGATTTTCATGTCTAAAAAAATTTTAATCGCGAGCGTCGTCGTTATCGCGATAATTTTTTTGTCTTGGCAGATGAGCCGCCCCGTGACCTTGACGATTGGAATTTTCGCGGGAAATAATTGGGACGTTCCTCAAGGCGAGCCTTATGCGATTATCGACGAGGTGATAAAAAATTTCGAGGCGGAAAATCCCGGCGTCAAAGTCAAATACATCAGCGGCATAAAGAAGGAAGATTACAGCGAATGGCTTGCCGAAAAATTTATCGACGGCGAGGAGCCCGATGTTTTTTTTGTCTTGGCGGAGGATTTTAATCTTTACGTTTCAATCGGCGCGTTGATGAACTTGGAAGACTTTATCGCGGACGACAAAAATTTTTCCGCCGACGTGTATTATCCCGCTGCCTTCAACTTCGGCAAGTACGAAAATATTTCCTACGCCCTGCCCGCCGAGAGCACGTTGACTTTCATGTTTGTGAATAAAACTCTTCTTGCCAAAGAAAATATCGCGCTTCCGAAAAACGATTGGACTTGGAAAGATTTTCTTGACATTTGCCGCAAAGTCACACGCGACACGAACGGCGACGGCGTTCCCGACCAATTCGGCTGCTACGATTATTCTTGGTTGCACGCGGCGATTTCCAACGGCGTAAAATTTTTTCGGGACGACGGCAAGACAAGCTACTTTGCCGATTCGCACATGGAAGAGGCGATAAAATTTATAATGGAGCTGCGCGGCGTCAACGGAGGCTTTGAAGTTTCGCCGAAAGATTTTGATGTCGGGCGCGTTGCCTTCAGACCGTTCACCTTCGCCGAATATCGAACTTACAAGCCGTATCCTTGGCGAATCAAAAAATATACCTCGTTCGAATGGGATTGCATAAAGATGCCGGCGGGCAAGTCGGGCGGAAATATTTCGGTTATGGACACTTTGCTTGTCGGCATGAGTTCGCGCACCGGCAATAAAGATTTGGCTTGGGCTTTGATGAAAAAAATTTGCTACGACGAAATGACTCAACAACTTATCTTAAAAAAATCTCAAGCATTGCCCGTTCGCCGCGACGTGATTATTTCCGCCGAAGCTCAAGAAATTTTTTCGTGGGAGGAAAGCGACACTGCCACGATTACGCCCGCCGATATTTCTGACGCGATGGACGAGGCGATTATGCCGTTCAAGTTCAAGAATTACAACGCCGCCATGCTCTACGCCGATTCCGAACTCAACAAAATAATTAAGGGCGTCGTCCCGTTGAACAACGCCCTAAACAAACTTCAAAAGGAGATTAACGCCCGCTTGCAGTATTAAGTTCGACCAAATATCTTTTAACGGCGTCTTGCCAAGTCGGAAGACGTTCAAAGCCTGCCTCGTCCAAAGATTTTTTGCTCAAGCGCGAATTGAACGGACGGCGAGCTGGTGTCGGATATTCAATCGTCGGGATGCCCTCGACTTCAACCTCAAGACCTGCCTGCTTGAAAATTTCTTCGGTGAATTCCGCCCAAGAGCAAAAGCCCTCGTTCGTCGCGTGATACGTTCCGAATTTTTCCGTAGCCGCCATGTCCGCCAAAAGTTTCGCCAAGTCAACCGTGTAAGTCGGGCTGCCGATTTGGTCATTGACGACGCGCAAATTCTTTTTCGTTTCGGCGAGGCGCAACATCGTCTTGATAAAATTGTGCCCGTTGATTCCGAAAACCCAACTTGTCCGAACGATAAAATATTTTTTGAGAATCATTCTGACGGCGTCCTCGCCCAAAAGTTTGCTCCGCCCGTAGACGTTGACGGGCTTTTTTTCGTCGTCGACTTCGTAAGGAATTTTTCCGTCGCCGCCGAAAACGTAATCGGTGCTGATATAAATCATCTTCGCGCCGATTTCACGACAAGCCTCCGCCACCCAACGCGTGCCCATTCCGTTGACGGTTATGGCAAGTTCCTCTTCGGATTCCGCCTTGTCGACGGCAGTGTAGGCCGCGCAGTGCATGACGGTTTCGGGTTTCTTTTCCAAGATAAAATTTTTCGCGCCGGCTTCGGTCGTCAATTCCAATTCCTCAAGCGAAGGTGCAATGTATTCGATGCCGCGCTTGGTGAATTCCCTCGAAAGATCGTAGCCGAGCTGTCCGAGAATGCCTGTGATTAAAATCATTTTGTGACCTCCTTTTTAGCTTTCAGCTTTCAGCTGTCAGCTGTCGGGAAAATTTTTCTAATCACTAACAGCTAACAGCTAACAGCTAAATTTTATCACGGCAAAATATTTCGTCAACAAGAGGGCTTGCGCCGATTGATTTTCAACTTTAAAATAGCGGGCAAGAACTTTAAGCGAGGCGAATTGATTTGAGATTGACGCAAGCGGCAGCGTTGAAATTTTTCGAGGAAGGAGAGCTTTTGGAGCTGGGCAAGGCGGCTGACGCGATTCGCAAAAAAAAATTCGGCGACGTTACAACTTTCATAATCGACCGAAATATTAACTACACCAACATTTGCAAGAACGAATGCAAATTCTGCGCGTTCTTCCGTCGAAAAAATCAAAGCGGCGCGTATCTTTTGACGCACGAAGAAATTTTGCGGAAGGTTCGCGAGACCGTCGAGGCGGGCGGCACTCAACTCATGATTCAAGGCGGATTGCATCCCGATTTGCCTTTGAGCTATTACGAGGAAATGCTCCGCCTCATCAAAAAAAATTTCAACATAACGATTCACTCGTTCACGGCGACGGAAATTCAACACTTCGCAAGAGGCGCGGGCTTGTCGATTTTGGAAACGCTTAAACGACTTCAAGCGGCGGGATTGGACAGCTTGCCCGGCGGCGGCGCAGAAATTCTTGTCGACGAGGTAAGGAAAAAAATTTCTCCGAAAAAAATCATGACGGACGATTGGCTCAAAGTCATGCGGGCGGCTCACTCAATCGGCATGAAGTCAACCGCAACGATGGTTATCGGCTTCGGCGAGACTTTGACTCAACGACTTGAACACATGAAAAAAATTCGCGACCTCCAAGACGAAACGGGCGGCTTCCGAGCTTTTATCACATGGACTTATCAACCGCTCAACACGGCTCTCGGCGGCGAAAAAGTTTCCGCGCAAGACTACATGAAGACGCTTTCAATGACGAGAATTTTTTTGGACAACGTCGAACACATTCAAGGCTCTTGGGTCACGCAGGGCGAACGTATCGGGCAGTTGACTCAAGCTTTCGGCGCGGACGATTTGGGCTCAATCATGTTGGAGGAAAATGTCGTGCGGGCGGCGGGCACTTCCTTTGAAATGTCGACGCGCAAAATGATTGACTTGATTCGTTCGGCAGGAAGAATTCCCGCGCAACGAAATACACGCTACGAGGTGCTGAAAACTTTTTGAGCGGAGGTGAAGCTGTGGACGAAAAAAATAAACAAACCGACTTGCAAAAAAATCTTCAACTGATAATTCGGACGACAAAGCAATCCGACCTCGAACGCGCTTTGCAAAAAATGATGCAGACGACGAAATCAAACGATTTAAAAATTGCGTTCGAGAAAATGATTCAAGTCACGCGCTCTTTCGACCAAGAAGTTGACGAGCGAATGAAAGAGCAGGAAAAAAATATCGCCGACGCCTTCCAGAAAATGATGCGGCTTTCGCGTTCGCTGGAGATTGAAAATGAGGAGCAACTTGCCCGCGAAGAGGCAGAGGCTAAAAAGAACGAAAAGAAAATCGATAAAGTCAAACGCAAAGTCCCGCGCAGAATCCGCAGCTTCCCCGCCGCCTTCAAACGAAATCCAAAAGCCGTCATAAAATATTTTTTGGGCATGGCATTGGGTCGCGTGCTGGCGATTGTGCTTTACGTCGTCATGGCTTTTATCCCGGCGTTGCCGATACCCGACGCACTCGCGAACATGAGCAAACCGCCGGCGGTCTTGGGCACGGCTTTCAATTCAATGCGCGGCTTCTTCACGGATTTAAGTCCGCAAACAATAATGGCAACGGTAACGAGCATCCCGACGGACATAAACAAACTTATCCAGAAGGTCGGAGAATTTTTTACGTTCTATGCAAAGCGGACGGGAAATTTTTTGGTCAAAGCAATTCGCCACCCGAAACTTGCCTTCGAAGACATACGCAATACGGTTCGACAAAAAGCACCGCTGTTTATCCGTTTGGCAAGGGCGGCAGTGAGCGTGGCGTTTTCTTTCCTGCTGATAAAGTTGGCAATGATTTTCCTCCTGCCTCTGTTCGGCGGCATCGCATTGACGGTTTTGGGAATTAAAGTTTCGATAATTTTGTTCGTTATCGCGAGGATGATTGCCGATAAGGTCGGCGAGCTGATAGGCAAATACGTTTTCAAAGGCGGCGTAAAATTTGTGAACATTGCAAGGACGATTCGCGAATCGCAAGTCGTCAAAGTAATCGGCGACTACCTCAAAGAATGGCTCGACCAAGCCACAAATAAAAAATGACGCGCTCGGCGTCACGAAATTAAATTTCTCTCAACAGCCCGCTGACCATTAAAAAGCTCACGCACAAGAAGGCAATGCAACCTAAAACGAAAATTATCCAATCGGGTTTGTATCGCCAAATAATTTCGCCGCTCAATTTTTCCAGCGAGAGCTTTGAATTTTTTTCGGCGACGGGCAGATAAAGCAGCGCGCCGAGCATCAGCCCGAAAAACAAAATGCCGACCAAACCGATTATCACATCCATTGGCGGCACTTTTAAAACGCCGGTAAATGCTTCGCCGACCGAACTCCCTGCAACGTCAAATTCCATCAGTCAATCTCCTCCGACCAGAGCACGATTTTTTTTTGTTCGCGAGTTTTTTTTATGTCAATGATTCGCTGGTTGCTTGAGCCTCGAAATTGCAATTCCAAGTCCCTCAAACTTTCGATAAACGCTCCGTCAATCAGCACGTCGATATTTTCAAGCAGAGGCGCGGCTTCGGGCGGCAAGTCTTCAAAATTAAAGCCGGTGTAGCACCAGACATTGAGTCCGAAATTTTTTGCGGCGCGGGCAAGTTCGTTCGCCGCGTCGATTTGCAAAAAGGGTTCGCCGCCCGTCAAAGTTATTCCGTCCAAGAGAGGATTTTTTTTTATTGCGGAAATGATTTCGTTCGTGTCGACGAGGCGTCCGCCGTCAAGCGCATGTGTTTCGGGATTGTGGCAGCCCTCGCAATGACGCAGGCAACCTTGCATAAAAATTGCAAAACGAATTCCGTCGCCGTCCACAAAACTTTCCGGCACAAGCCCCGCGATACGAATCTGCAAATTAATCAGCCTCCGCCGCCGATTATAATTCTTCGCCTCGCGAGCGTCAACGAATTTTTATCGGCAACGCGGCATGAAAAATTTTCAACACGAAAGGAATTTTCAAGCCTTGCGCAGAATAATAGACAAAATTTTTATAAGGAGTTGTTTGTAATGAGAAAAATTTTTTTGACGACGTTGCTTATCTTCATGATGAGTGCGGCGACGGCGTTGGCGGCTAATTGGCAACAAATCTACACCGACAACGACGATAACGTTATCTATTTCGACACGGATTCCGTTCAAATCACTTCAATGACGGCAGAAAGAGAGGACGTCACGTTCAGCGCGGTCTATCGCATGGAATACAGCGACAAAGGTCGTAACGCTCTGATTGATTGGTACCGCAACTATTCCATTATGCCGGCGGGTATCGAAAACCTTTCCTATGACATAACAACGATTCAATTCAAAGTGGAAGGCAACGACAGATATTATCACATTTCTGACCGCGACTCTTACACCGCAAGCGGCTCGGAGATTTCGGGAATGCACTACACGAACGCCGAACCGAATTGGATTAAAATTCCGGTTGCTTCCGTCGTCGACGTTGAATACAACGAGGCAAAGTTGATTGTCGACGGCAAACTTTACAAAAGAATCGATTCAGAAGGAATTTAATTTTGAGGAGCGATTAAAACGGGACTGTTGAAAAGATTAACTTCGCCCGCCCAACTTCAAAAGATGAGCTTGACTGAACTTGAGGAATTGGCAGGCGAAATTCGTGAGCTGATTTTGACGACGGTCTCCAAAAACGGCGGACACCTCGCACCGAGCTTGGGCACGGTCGAGTTGACGCTTGCGCTTTATTCGGTGTTCGACTTCAGCAAAGACAAACTCATCTGGGATGTCGGGCACCAAGCTTATACGCACAAAATTTTAACAGGGCGACGCGACACTTTCCACACACTGCGGACTTTGGGAGGCATTACCGGCTTTCCGAAGCGTGCCGAGTCGCCTTTTGATTCTTTCGGCGTAGGTCATGCCTCAACCTCAATCAGTGCCGCGCTCGGTCTTTTAATCGCTGCCGAACTTGAAAAAAAATCTTCGCGGGTCATCGCGGTTATCGGCGACGGAGCTTTAACGGGCGGCATGGCGTTCGAGGCTCTCAATCATGCGGGGCAACTCAAAAAAAATTTGCTTGTCGTCCTAAACGATAACGAAATGTCGATTGACAAAAACGTCGGCGCGTTGAGCGAATACCTTTCCAAGATTCGTCTCAAGCCGCAATATCACCGCGCCAAAAAAGAATTCGAGGGCTTCGTCAAAAATATTCCCTTCCGCGACGTCGGAGAAAAAATTTTGCTTGCCGCAAATTCCGTTCGTGCGGGAGTGACTGCCGCGATTTTTCCCGGCGCGATTTTCGAAACGCTCGGCTTCACTTATCTCGGTCCGATTGACGGGCACGACATCAAAGGCATGAAAGCTGTTTTTTCGCAAGTCGGCGTAATTGATTCGCCCGTTTTGATTCACGTGACAACGACCAAAGGCAAAGGTTATCCTCCCGCCGAAACTTCGCCCGAAAAATTTCACGGCGTCGGAAAATTCGACAAGGCAACCGGTCAAGTTCTCAAGAAGAAATCGCCACCGAGTTACACGGAAATTTTTTCGCAAGCGGTAATCGACTGCGCGGCTCGTGACAAAAAAATTATCGCGATAACCGCCGCAATGCCTTCGGGCACCGGCTTGAAGAAGTTCGCCGAAAAATTCCCGCAAAGATTTTTTGACGTGGGCATTGCCGAAGAACACGCCGTAACTTTGGCGGCGGGCATGGCTGCCGGCGGACTCAAACCCGTCGTCGCGATTTATTCGACTTTCATGCAACGCGCTTACGATCAAATTCTCCACGACGTTTGCTTACAAAATCTGCCCGTAATTTTTTGCTTGGACAGAGCGGGGCTCGTCGGCGAGGACGGCGCAACTCATCACGGCGCATTCGACTTGGCTTACCTGCGGACGATTCCCAACATGAATATCCTCGCGCCCAAAGACGAAAACGAATTGCGGCAAATGATTTTCGCGGCGTTCGAAAAAAATTTCCCCGTCGCGATTCGCTATCCTCGCGGCGCGGGGCTCGGCGTCAAAGTCGAAACTCAACCGCAAAAAATTTCTTGGGGCAAGGCTGAAGTCGTTTGTCAAAATCCTTCGGCGGAAGTTGCAATCTTCGCGGTCGGCTCAATGGTTAAAGTTTCTTCGGACGCAGCAAAAATTCTTCGCGAAAAAAATATTTCGGTCGACGTGATAAACGCCCGCTTTGTCAAGCCCTTCGACACGGAGCCTATAAAAAATTTTTCTCGGAAGGTAAAACTTTTGGTCACGTGCGAAGAGGGAACTTTAAGCGGCGGCTACGGTTCGGCGGTGGCAGAATTTTTGACTGACGAAAAAATTTCAACGCCGCTCATCCGGCTCGGCATTAAAGACAAATTCATTGAGCAAGGCACCCGCCCGGAACTTTTGGACTTGTGCGGCTTGACGGCGGAAAAAATTTCGCAACGAATCCTCGAACGCCTCAACGAAATAATTTTCGGCTTTTTGACAATTAGGAATTAGGAATTGAAAAGCTGAAAGCTATGGTGACGACATGAAAGAACGACTCGACGTTTTAT
>CAMVAG010000043.1 GCA_947165405.1 uncultured Selenomonadales bacterium | reverse complement strand
AATGAGGTGTTGTATATGAAAAAATTTTTAAGCGCGACACTCTTGGCGGCGATGATTTTTCTTCCGACGACTTCATACGCCGCACGAAGCGAAATATCTTTCTTAAACGCCGGAACAGGCAGCGATAACTTGTCTGTAATGACTGCGCTCATGCAACGGCAAACAGACAGAGATTTTGTCGACAAAGATTTAACGACTGTTCAACTTGCAAAAATCCTCTGGGCGGCGAACGGCAATAATCGCACCAACGGCAAGCGCGTCAATCCCGCCGCGATGGGTGTTTATTCCGTCGAAGTCTACGCCGTCACCAAAGAGGGCATTTATCTTTACGACCCCGACAATTACAAACTCAAACTCATTGCCGAAGGTGACTTCCGCTCAATCACGTCGACCGGTCAAAGTTTCGTGAGCAAGGCTGGGCTTAATCTTGTTTACGTTGAAACGCCCAAAGCTTGGGAAAATGCAAAACATACTCCGCCGCCGCGTGACCGTCAAATCGCCTTTGCAAACATATCCGTCGGCTCAATGATTCAGAGCGTCGCACTCGCCGCACAGACCGAAGGCTTGGGGAATTGTGTTCGCGGCTCAATCAATCGCGATGAATTTAAAAAAGTCGCAAAACTCTCCGATGATAAAACAATTCTTCTCGCGCAGAGTGTAGGCTATATTGAATGAGGAATGCGCAATGCGCAATGCGTAATGAAAAATAATTGCGCATTACGCATTACGAATTACACATTAAACAGGAGGTGTTTATATGATAAAAAAATTTTTCGGCGTGCTGCTTTTGCTGGCGATTATGACTTTGCCACAAAACGTTTCCGCCGAGAAAACCGATTGGTTCGACAGGAATTTTTACTTCCGAAATATCCGAACCATAATTGTCTTCGACGTGACGGCAAGTCGCGGAGCAAATTACGGCGGGTCGATTGACATGCGCAACATGCAAGACACGTTCGTCCAAAATGCTCGAAAGAATCTAAGATGCAATGTCATGACGGAATCGGAGGCGCGTCGTGCGCTCGGCTACGAACTCGGAATGGATTTGGAGTCGCTTGCCTATTCCAATCCTCAACGCGCCCGCAAAATCGTCGAGGAAAATGCCTATCGCATTGCTGACGCCGGAGCCTTCGCGAACGTCGACACTTGGGAAAATAATTCCTACGTCAAGCCGGGCTACACCGTCTGGGAGCAGAAGCAGGAACGCTACAGGTATTACGATCGTTACGGCAATCGTCACGAAGAAATTCGTTATATTCAAGTGCCCGTGACTTATCCGCCGCAGCGTGTGGACGTGTCGACCGTTCAAGTGACAATGCAAATTTATGAGGCGCGCCGCATGGAGTTGGTTTTTGCTCGCAAGGACGTGCGCGACCGCGAAGATTATCAAGCTCAAAAGGGCATGTTCGGAAGAATTTGCAATTCGTTCTTTGAAGACTTCGACAAGAAACTTCGTTGACAATTAAGGAGGGTTTTTAATGAAAAAAATTTTTGTCTTATGCGCGGCGTTGCTCATGCTGTGCACGATGATTTTCCCTGCAAAAACTTTCGCGGCGGACGACCCGAACTCCGAAGGCATCAAAGCTTTCCGCGAGGCATTGACTTCCGACTCGGACAAGCTCGAAAGAATTTTCCGCCAAGATATTTTGTTCGCCTCGCCGTATGTTCAAGCCGAACTGGATTTTTTAGGCATGGTTGAGAATAACGCTTTCAAGTCGACGGGCGATTTCACGCTCTGGGTTGAAAATGAAGACGGCACTTCCACCGAAAAAACCATTCCTTTCTATCTTCAACAGAACGGCAAAAACATGACGATTTATTTCAAGGCGGACAAGCAATGGGAAAAATTCACCACGCCGACTCTCGCCGCCGATGTTATGGATATGATTGCCACGCCGAACGACGCCGAGATTGAAGAAATGATTGCCGACATTAAAGACGTTCAGATTTTGCAGGAAAATGATTACCGCCGCATTATGCTCATCACTCTCGACGGCAACCGCATGGCTGATTCTTTCAAGGCAAAGGCAGAGGCAAATCCCGACGGGGACGACAACGACTCGACGCAGGAAACTGTCACAAATTATTTCGATACGGCTCTGCGCAATGCAAATGTTTGGTACATGTGGACGATTGACAAGCGCAATTGGCACACCGTCCAAATGCAATATCACTTTTCGGGAATCATTCAAGAGTTGGCACGCGCCGCGCTCAATGACCCGAATCAACAGTGGCCCGACCGGATAAGCAACCTCCTCGAAACGATTGCCTACTACAGCGAGATTCGCGCTTACACGACTTATCCTGCAGACCCCGCCGCCAAAAAGAAATTTGACATTCCCAAAAACGTTCTCAAGGCAAAAGAAGTCAAAAGTTTTGTAGAATCCGCAACGAAATAAAGAGCCGTAAGCTCAACAAAAAAAGTCGGAGGCTTGCGAAAGTCTCCGGCTTAAATTTTTTTGAAAGGTCGTGTCGATATGGAAAACGCTTTGCTGTTGGAAGTCATGCGTTCAAGAAGAAGCGTGCGCCGCTACACCGAAGAAAAAATTTCCGACGAACAGCTTAAGCAAATCGTGAGTGCGGCATTGCTTGCGCCGAGCGGTCACTCAAAATATCCTTGCGAATTTATCGTCGTGAAAAACCGCGAACTTCTCGAAAAGATGTCGCATTGTCGAAAGGGCGTCGCCAAAATGTTGGAAGGCGCGGCGGCTGCGGTCGTCGTCATTGCCGACAAAGATAAATCGGATACGTTCGTCGAAGATTCATGCGTTGCGATGATGAGCATGGAACTTTTGGCGGCTTCGCTTGGCATAGGCAACTGTTGGATTCAAGTGCGCAATCGCGAGGCGGAAGATGATTCGACGAGTGAAAATTATCTGCGCGGACTTTTAAACTTCCCCGAAAACTTTGCCTGTCAAGCGATTCTGTCATTGGGCTACCCTGCCAAACCTCCCAAAGCTCGTGAACTTGACAAGCTGAACTTCGATAAAATTTCTTACCGCGAATAAATCAATCGAAAAAAAATCGAAGCCGTCATGGACGACGACCTCGCGAATTTGAAAAAATCCCTCGACAATCTTGCCTTAATTATAAAGCTCAATGTCGAAGGATTTTTTTTTAGGAGGTCCGGGTTATTTTTCGAGGACTATAACTTCAAAAGGACGAAGCCTCTCGGCAAAACCGTCGTAGTTGCCGAGAATTTTTTTGTAGCCTTGCGCAAAGTAGTCTGCCAAAATTTTTTCATCAAGTGAGCTGTCGACGTTACGGAAATTACACAAAACGATTAAGCTTGCGTCATCGAGCGTGCGGCGATAGGCAAGGACATTGGGATTTTCGCGCTCAAAGAAATCAATCATGCCGTCGGAAATAATTTTTTTGTGCTTGCGCAAACGAACGATTTGACGATAAAAATTCAGCACGGAATTTTCGTCGCGCTCTTCAGCCTCGACGTTAAAGCTCGTGAAGTTTTCGGGAGAGGAAAGCCACGGCTCGACGCTTGAGAAGCCCGCGTATTTTTCTGCCGACCAATGCATGGGCGTGCGTCCGTTGTCGCGGGAACGTTCGCCGATAATTTTCAAAGCCTCTGTTTCAGACTTGCCCTGCCCCAATAAAATCTTGTAGTAGTTCAAACTTTCAACATCGCGATATTGTTCAATCGAGGTATATTTGGCGTTGGTCATGCCGAGTTCTTCACCTTGATAAATGTAAGGCGTGCCGCGCATGAAGTGAATCGCCGCAGCCAACATTTTCGCCGATTCGCTATGATAATTTTCATCGTCGCCGAAACGTGATACTGCTCGCGGTTGGTCGTGATTGCACCAGAAGACTGCATTCCAGCCGCCGCCGTTTGACATGCCGACCTGCCACGTCTCAAAAAGTTTTTTCAGCGCAGGAATATCGGCAGGCATGAGTGACCACTTGTCGCCGTCTTTGTAGTCAACTTTCAAATGATGAAAATTAAAGACCATCGAAAGTTCGTCTTCGTCGGGGTTGGAATAGCGGATACAGTTGTCGAGAGTAGTCGAAGACATTTCGCCGACTGTTATCATGTCCTCAATGCCCGAATCGCAGACGAGTTCTTTCAAAAATTCGTGGACGTGTCGCCCGTCGGTGTAAAAGCGTCTGCCGTCGCCTTGTGTATCGTCGACAAATTCAGCCGGTTTGGAAATTAAATTCACTACGTCGAAACGAAAACCTTTAACGCCTTTGTTCTTCCAAAAACGTAAAACTTCTTTTAGCTCTTCGCGAACTTCGGGATTTTCCCAATTTAAATCCGCTTGTGTCACGTCGAACAGGTGAAGATACCACTTGCCCAAATGCTCAACATATTCCCAAGCATTTCCACCGAACTTCGACGCCCAATTTGTCGGAGGCTTGTCTGCTGTGCCGTCTTTGAAAATGTAATAGTCAAGATATTTTTTCTCGCCTTTCAACGCCTGCTGAAACCATTCGTGCGCCGTCGACGTGTGATTGAAAACCATATCGAACATCAATCCAAGACCGCGCTTATCAGCTTCCGCGATAAGTTCTTCAACGTCAGCCATTGTCCCGAAACGCGGATCAATCTCGCGATAATTTGCCACGTCGTAGCCGTTATCGTTCATCGGCGAAACGAAAAACGGAGTTGACCAGATATAATCGACACCGAGCGAAGCAATATAATCGAGCTTACCGATAATGCCGCGAATGTCACCGAGCCCGTCGCCGTTCGAGTCGTAAAAACTTTTCGGATAAATTTGGTAAACAACTTTGTCGCTGAACTTCATGCAAAACCCTCCTCAATAAGTCGCGATAACCGTTTCATTCGATTTGCCGTTCATGCCGCTGTAGAATTTGAATTCAACGCCGTTTGGGTTTGTGACGACGAAAACCGCCGTGTCAGGATGCCCTGCTTTTTTAATCGCCGCTCTGCTGAACTTGAGCAGAGGAGTACCCGCCTTGACGATATCGCCCACCTTGCAAAGATAACTGAAACCTTCGCCGCCCATTGACACCGTATCAATCCCGACGTGAATCAGAATTTCAACGCCGTTTGAAAGCGTCATGCCTACCGCGTGTTTTGAATCGTCCATCAACACGGTAATCTTTCCCGACACAGGAGCGCAGACAGTTTCATTAGCCGGTTTAATTGCCAAGCCTTGACCGACCATTCCCGCCGAGAAATTTGCATAAAAAAAATCGCTCCGATGAGCATATTGACGAAAAATCTTGCTCGTAATAGAATTTGAACTGCTTAAAGTCAAAATCATCACGTGCAAGATTTTTTCTTTGATGATTCTAGCAGTCTTGCCCGTGAGTGTCAATTAAAAGCGAGGTAAGACCAATGCTTATTTACAAAATTACTTGCAAGCTAAACAACAAGAATTATGTCGGAAAAACGACACGTTCACTTGAAGAACGTATTGCGGAACACCTGCGCAACAGCCGTACTTCCTATATAGACCGCGCTATTCAAAAGCACGGCTGGAAAAATTTTTCCGTCGAAATTATCGAGACTTGTGAGATGCTTGAACAACTCAACGAACGCGAAAAATTTTGGATTCGTGAATTCAACTGCAAGAAGCCGAATGGCTATAACTTGACTGACGGCGGAGAAGGAATTCCCGGATACAAAGCCCCGCCGGAATTAAGCGCAAAGTTATCAGCACAACGAAAAGGCAGAAAAATTACTCCAGAACAATCCGAGAAAATTTCAGCTAAACTAAGCGGGCGCGAATTCACTGACGAGCACAAAGCAAATATTTCGGCGGCAAAAATGGGACATCCCGTTTCAGACAAGACGCGAGCAAAGTTGGCGGCGGTACAGACAGGCAAAAAAGCAAGCGAGGCAACTCGTGCCAAGATGTCCGCTTCGGCAGCTACAAAACGTCCCGTGCTTTGCGTCGAAACAGGCGAAATTTTTCCATTTATGAAAGACGCAATGGCTTGGGCAAAAATTTCGCGGCATGTTTTACGGAAAGCCTGTCTCAATGAAAATTACATTGCTGGCGGCTATCATTGGCAATACGCTGATTAGTTTACCGTAAATCCGCCGAAGTCCCAATGCGGAATTTTATCGGCGGGAGTTGTTGCAACGGCATAAGCGTTGAGCAATTGTCCCGAAACAAGCGTTAAACCAAGCACGATACCTAAAATAGGAGTGCCGCCCATCTTGCGCACGACCGACCAACAAATTCCGACGGGAATACCGACGCGGAAGACTGCCTCACCAATCAGCCAGAGGAAATGATCCATGCCCGCCCAAAATTGACTCAGCTCGACCAGTGTTTTTGTTCCGTTCTCGAAGATATACAACGAATCAATGCAATTTCTGAAACCGAGAATGAGACCACCCGTGATAATTGCCGGAATCAACGGAGCGAAAATTTCTGCCGCAATCGCCGCCGCTCTTTGCAAAACATTTTGATTAGCTCCCGCCGCCGCTTTAACTGCATCCTTCGACACACCTTCGATACCCGCGACCGCCGTGAAATCTTTGTAGAATTCGCTGACCGTATTGCCGATAATAACCTGAAATTGACCGGCTTGCGTGAACGAACCCTTAACGACCTTCATTGCCTCAATCTTTTTGACATCAGCCTTTTTCGGATTTGCAAGGACAAAACGCATACGTGTCATGCAGTGTGAAACTGCGGCGATATTCTCTTTGCCGCCGACCAGCTTGAGCAGTTCTTCCGAATCTGCCGTATACTTGCCCATAACCAATCCCCTCCCTTTATTGACGAAAAACCTTGCCCGTAATAGAATTGAATCGTTGAAAGTCAAATCTACTTACGTTGCAAGGTTTTTCTTAATTTATTCTAACAATCTTGCGCGTGAGTGTCAATTAAAAGCGAGGTAATATAAATGATTATCTACAAAATTACAAATCTACTCGACGGCAAGATTTATGTCGGCAGAACAACCAAAACTCTCAATAAGAGAATGATGGGACACCTTCGCAATAAACGCCATTCGCTCATAGATGAAGCAATCCGAACTTTAGGTATCGAAAATTTCAAAGTAGAAATTATAGCTAGGTGTAAAACCTTTGAAGAGCTTAAATCACTTGAAAGATATTTTATCCGTGAACTCAACTGTACATTACCAAACGGCTATAATGTTATCGGTTATAAAAATGCACCTAAAGAACAAATTATCGTTCCCGGGCAAAAAAGGGCTGTTACCGAAAAAAAATATGACGAAATATTTACCGACTTGAAAAGCAAAATCGAAACTAAGGAATATGCTTTCAACTCGTTCCTGCCGTCCGAAAATGAACTAACTAAAATTTATCAAAGTTCAAGAGCCACTATTCGTCGCGCCCTCTCCGAACTGATTCGTCGTGGTTATATTCAAACTCATCAAGGCAGTCGTGTCCGCGTAATTTATGAACCCGTAGAAAGAAATATCTTCAAAATTGGCGGCATCGAATCCTTCAAGGAGGTTGCTATCAGAAACGGATTCTCCTACGATACTAAAGTTGTGTTACTTGAAAAAATTTTCGCAGACGAAAAAATCGCCGCTCGAAGCGGCTTTAAAGTCGGTGATGAACTTTATGACGTTCGGCGCGTACGCTACATTAGAGGAAAGGCTCTTATTTTAGACAAAAATTATTTCCTCGTCTCTGTCGCACGCGACTTTATCGTCAGCGGGCGCGTATTCAACAGCGACGGGATTCAATTCGAGTATACCGAATCACGACACCGCCCCGATTATTTTTGTTTTGAAGATACTGCCCTTCGTCACAAATTTAACGAATAATAAATTCTGCGCGTCAACTCTTTTGCAAAGAAGGGGACTTTACTTCGCGACACCTGCAAGCTCAAGTTCAGCATCTGCCTCGTCGGACGATTCGGCTATTTCATTCAAAGCCTCAACGAGCTTATCGGGGTCAATGCCGTGAACGAGCGCGCCTTCCTCTATACTTTCAAATTGCGCCGCGTGGCAACCGAAGCAACCCATGCCCGCATACATGAAAACCATCATGGTATCGGGATAACGCTGAACGACTTCGGTTATGTTCATGTCTTTTGTAATTTTCATAAAAAATTCCTCCTTTGAATTGCCGCTGATTATATCACTCAAAAGCACGGCGTCAATGAATTTACGCTGAAAAATTTTTTTGCAAGGGCTAAAGGAAATTTAACACTTTGGGCGAAGTAGAATCAAAACAAATTTAAGGAGCGGGGAGAAGTTGAACTTCGAACACAAAAGCGTTATGCTTGAGGAAGTTTTAAACGCCCTCGCCGTGAAGCCGAACGGAATTTATCTCGATTGCACTTTGGGCGGCGGAGGTCATTCACGAGCCGTCGGCGAACTTCTTAACGAACACGGATTGATTATCGGGCTTGACCAAGATGCCGATGCCCTCTCTGCCGCGAAAGAAAATTTATCGGGCTTGGCTTGTGCCGTAAAAATTGTGCATTCGAACTTCAGCAGGCTCGATGAAATCCTCGACGAACTCGGCGTTGAAAAAATTGACGGCGCGATTTTCGACTTGGGTGTTTCGTCTTATCAAATCGATACTGCCGAACGCGGCTTCTCCTACGTGAAAGATTCGCCGCTTGATATGCGCATGGACAGACGACGAACTTTGACTGCCCGCGACGTGATTAACACCTGCGACGAAGATCGCTTGATAAAAATTTTTCGCGAATACGGCGAGGAAAGATTTTCAAAGCGAATCGCCGCCGCCATATGCCGCGCAAGGAAAATTTCTTCGATTGAAACGACCGGCGAACTTGTCAAGCTGATTGAGCAAACCGCCCCGCGAACCAAAAACGGAGGACATCCCGCCAAAAGAATTTTTCAAGCGATAAGAATTGAAGTCAACGGCGAACTTGAAATTTTGGAAAGCTCAATCAAAAAAGCCGTCGACCGACTCAAAATCGGCGGGCGAATCGCAATCATAACCTTCCACTCGCTCGAAGACAGAATCGTCAAGGAAACTTTCAAGACGCTCGCGCAAGATTGCATTTGTCCGAAAAATTTTCCCGTGTGCGTTTGCAATCACAGGGCGGAGATAAAAATTTTAGGCAAAGCGAAAACCGCAACGCCGAAAGAAATAAATCTTAACAGCCGCGCAAAATCTTCCAAGCTGCGCATTGCCGAAAAAATTTTTGACGCAATTTCAAAGGAGGAATTCCATGCCGATAAAACATAAAGCCAAACCGTCACCGCAAAACGAAACTGCAGCGAACGAATCATCCTTGACGCTGATAAAAGGTCAGCCGCGCCTCAATCACCTGTTGCGGTCGCGTTGCAGAGTCTTCTTCGTAGTCTTCACGATTTTGGCAATGGCGGTCGTCATACGCAGCGGAATCAGCGCAAGCAGAGGTTATGCACTCGTCGCAACGCAAACTCAAGCACAACAACTGGAATTGGAAAACGAACGTCTGCGCGTCGAAATCGCTCAACTCAAATCGCCGCAACGGATAAAGCAAATCGCCGAAGACAAACTCGGAATGATCATCCCGCGCAAAATGTATTTCTCTCATGAAAGATAACGAATCAAAAAATCCTCGACAATACGTCGGGGATTTTTTTCTTTGCCGAAAAATTTTATTTGCGACGAGCTTTGTAGGGCGCAAGTTCCTCAAGCTTCATGACTTTGGTGTTGCCTTTCAAGTCCGCCAAAATAATTTCGGGGATATTGAACTCAAGCAGGAACTTGTGGCTCAAGTCGTCGGGCATGTAGGTGCCGTCAATATCGGCGACGACCGAAATGGCATCGAATTCGCGCTTGCCTTCAGAGACCGCCTTGACCGTGACGACGACTTCGGCAGGCAATTTGTATTCGGGGACGACGCTGTCAATCGCGCAGCCGCTGTAAAGAGTTCCGTCACTTGCCAAAAGACACGCGCCCGCAGCAATGGAGCCGTGCTCGACGTAAGCATTGCGCATGGCGTCAATCGCCGTCCGAACAATCGTATCGATAACATCGTAGTTCATTTAAAAACCTCCTTAAGTTTAATTCACGTCGACGCTGACAACGCCGTCAATCCTCCTGACCGCGTCCAGCACAATCACATTTTTCAAGGCGCGCTGATTGTAAACTTCCATCTCGATAATCAGCGTGTCGGTCGAATCGTCGTTCGCTTTAACTTTCACGTCGCGAATCTTCAACTGCAAATCGTCAATGCAAGAGCTGATATTCATGAGTTGCCCCGGCTTGTCTTTCGTGCGAATCGTGATAAGCAAATTTTTTTCGTGCATGACCCATTCGTCGATTCGGGAAAAGGTGCCGAGCGTCGCGAAGATTAAAGCCGTCGTGAAAAGTGCACCGGAATAATAGCCCGCGCCGACTGCCAAGCCAACACCCGAAACAACCCAAAGACTTGCCGCCGTCGTCAAGCCCGTGACGGTCAAGCCTTCTTTCATGATTGCGCCCGCGCCGAGAAAACCTATGCCGCTGACAACCTGCGCCGCCAAACGTGCGGGGTCTGCGTTCGTGCGTCCTTCGACGTTGAAATAAAGTGCCTCACTCAAAACCATAATCAGACACGAGCCGAGACAAACCAAGACGTTCGTGCGCAAGCCTGCCGACTTCCTGCGACTCTGCCGTTCGTAGCCGATTATGCCGCCCAACACACATGACAAAGCCAATCTTAAAAATAATTCCCACTCCGAAACCAAATGTCCCACCTCTAAATTTTTCGTCGCGGTCGCCAATCACTCTTAACCAAATTTGAATTGAAATAGCGCGGGTTATCCGAAACTTCTTTCGTAACCCAATCGGGCAAGTCGACAGCTTCTTGAGCCGAATTCAATTCGACTTCAGCCAAAACCAAGCCGGCATGTCTTCCCATAAAAAAATCGACTTCCCAGACGTGCCCGCCGTGTTCAATCGTGCGACGAATTTTTTTCAAGACAAGCCGCCCGCAAAGTTTCAAAAGTTCTTCGGCTTCGGTCGGAGGTATCTCGTATTCAAATTCTTGCCGCGATATTCCCTGCGTCGAAGATTTTATCGTCAAGAATCCGCGATTGTCTTTCAAACGCACGCGCACCGTCGGACTTGTCGAAAGATAACCTTGCGCTATCATTGCCTCGCTTGAAAAATTCAGCTCGTGAAGCCGCCGCTTGTCGACCAAAAATTTTCGCTCAATCTCAAGTGCCAACTTTAACACCTCTGAAAGTCTTTTCGATAAGCCGCCGTTTTTCCCTGCCTGTCAAAATTTTATCCCGTTAAATCTTTTAAAGTTATCCCGAAAAAAAAATCGCGTGTCAGCTGATTAAATTTTTTCCACATCGGCAACGTCTTGCAAAAATTTTTTCTTTCGCACGGCGCAGAATCGACTTGCAAACAAGAAACAACCGCAAGCGTTCCTTCCGCGACTTCCAAAATTTCTCCGATTGTATATTCTTCGGGCGGGCGCGTGAGTTTGTAGCCGCCGCCTTTGCCGCGCAAGCCGTTCAAAAAATTTTTTTGCACCAGCGACTTTAAAACGCTCTCCAAATATTTTTTCGATATGCCTTGACGAGCAGCAATCTCTTCAAGCGGAATAAATTTTTCCGGGTCTTGTTCGGCGAGGTCAATCATCACGCGCAACGCATACCTGCCCTTTGTCGAAATCATTTCGGTCACCTCCGAAAGTCATTATAGTTAATCAAGACGAAAAGTCAATTACCTATTGACAACGTAGGTTATTCGTTATATCATTGCGGCAATTTCGATTTGGGAGGTTTGGAAATTGAGTAAAATCTGTAAAAGTGTCACGGAACTTATCGGCAACACGCCGCTGCTTGAGGCAAAAAATTTCGCGGCGAAGGTCGGCTTTAACGGACGGCTTTTGGTTAAGCTTGAATATTTTAATCCTGCCGGCTCCGTCAAAGACAGAATCGCCAAAGCCATGATTGAGACTGCCGAACGCGAGGGCAAGCTCAAAAAAAATTCCGTGATAATCGAGCCGACTTCGGGCAACACCGGCATCGGACTTGCAAGCTTCGCGGCGGCAAGAGGCTATCGTGCGATTTTCACCATGCCCGAAACAATGAGCGTCGAACGTCGTCAACTGCTCAAAGCTTACGGCGCGGAAATTGTCTTGACCGAAGGCGCGAAAGGCATGAAAGGTGCGATTGCCAAAGCTGAATCTCTTGCCAAAGAAATTCCCAACGCCTTTATCCCGTCGCAGTTCACCAATCCCGCAAACCCTGCCGCTCACTTCGCCTCGACAGGTCCGGAAATTTGGAACGACACGGAAGGCGCGGTTGAAGTTTTCGTTGCGGGCGTCGGAACCGGCGGAACTTTATCGGGCGTCGGAAAATTTTTGAAGTCGAAAAATCCTTCCGTCAAAGTCGTTGCCGTCGAGCCGAAAACTTCGCCTGTCTTGTCGGAAGGAAAAGCCGGCGCGCATAAGCTTCAAGGAATCGGCGCGGGCTTCGTCCCCGAAACTCTTGACACGACGATTTATGATAAAGTTGTTCCCGTCGCGAATGAAGACGCTTTCACGTGTGGCAGAGAGTTTGCCAAGTCGGAAGGTGTGCTTGTCGGAATTTCTGCAGGCGCGGCACTTGCGGCGGCGATTGAACTTTCCAAGCTTGAGGACTTCGCGGGAAAAACTTTCGTCGTCTTGCTTCCCGATACCGGCGACCGCTACCTTTCCACCGAACTGTTTAGCTGAAAAATTTTAAGCGCAACGGTGAGTGAAAGCCCGGCCGTCATGGATGACGGCCGCCGGCGTTAAAAACA
>CAMVAG010000042.1 GCA_947165405.1 uncultured Selenomonadales bacterium | reverse complement strand
TTGCCGACGCGCTCGCGCATTTCGGGCGTTAAAGCTATCGACGGCGACTCCTCCAAAAGTTTTTGATTGCGTCGTTGAATCGAACATTCGCGCTCGCCCAAATGAATCACGCTGCCGAAATTATCTGCCACGACTTGAACTTCAATGTGCCGCGAACGTTCAATGTAATGCTCGAAATAAAATCTGTTATGCTCAACGTCGACGATACCCAATGCGTGGCGAAGTTCCTCCTCGTTGTGCGCGATAAACATGCCCTTGCCGCCGCCGCCCGATACCGGTTTCAAAATGACGGGGTAGCTGACTTCCATCGCCGCTTTAAGTGCCATTTCGTTATCGGTCAAAGGCTCGGAACCTTTCGCCATGGGAATGCCCGAAGGAATCATTGAGTTGCGCGCCGCGTCTTTGTCGCCGACAAGTTTAATCGTTTCGGGCAAAGGGCCAATCCAAGTCATGCCGGCGTCGACGACCATTTGAGCAAAATCGGCGTCCTCCGACAAGAAACCGTAGCCGGGATGAACTGCATCGACTTCGGTAGTCTTTGCCGCGTCGATAATCGCCTCGCGGTTGAGGTAGCTGTCGAAGGCGTCCTCCGTGCCGACACGATAGCGAACGTCAGCCAGTTGCGTATGAAGAGCCTCCTTATCGGCGTCCGAATAAATCGCAACCGTCTCAATGCCGAGCTCTTGGCAGGTGCGAATGACACGCACGGCAATCTCGCCGCGGTTCGCAATGAGAATTCTCCTAATCATGGCTTTTCCTCCCAGCATAAAAAAAATCTTCTGTGCGATTATCTTATCATACAAAAGATTTATAATCAACGTTTCCTCACGCAGAAATATTTTGTAAAAAAAATGCCCGCCGTTTATCGACGAGCGATTTTTTTTCAGAATGAAGTGCCTACCGTGAAATGGAATCTGCCGCCTTGAGAGCCGCGTCCGTAATCCAAACGCAACGGACCCATCGGAGTATTCATCGACACGCCGAAGCCGTAAGAGCCTTTGAGGTTTCGAGGTCTCAAGCCCGTATCCCACACGCCGCCGAAGTCAGCAAAGAGTGCGCCTTGAATTTTTTTGTAGAGCGGGAAACGATATTCCAACGAGCCGACAATCAATCTGTTGCCGCGAAATTGGTCGTCGCGATAGCCGCGCAGAGAGCCTTGTCCGCCGAGCCTGAATTGGTTGAATTCGGTCAAGTCGCCGCGCCCGTAGCCGTACATGCCGCGCACTGCCCAAACTTGATTGTGATCGCCGGCAGGGCGATAGTGCTGGTGTTCAATCGATACCTTTTGAAAGTTGAAGTCGCCGCCGAAGCTTCCCACTTCCAAAGAAAGATTAACTTTGTTGCCCGTCGTCGGGTTATAAATATTATCGCGGGTGTCGGTGACGTGTTCGAGGGTAATGGAGCGCGTCAAGCCGAAATTATCATGACGCCATTTTTTCCATTCGGGAGTATCGCGGCGTCCGACATTGCCGCTGTCGACGTGGCGAACATATTTATCGCGGCGGTTGCGGAAGGTGATAAAGTTCGTCGAATATTCGCTGACGGGTCTGCTCACCGTGATTTCGCCGCCGGAATATTTGCGCATGTATTCTTCTTTGAAATGTCCTCTGGTATCGTAGTCGTTGTAAGAGTAGGTGCGATTGTAAATTTGCAATCTGATTGCGGTCTCGTGACGGTCAATCCACGGGTGGCGATAAGTAAAGCTGTAGCCGTGAGCGTCGGTCTCGTCGCCGCTCTTTTCATACATTATGGCAATCGTGTCGCCGCGCCCGCGAAAGTTCGTATCACTTACGCTGACCATGCCGATAATGCCGTCGGAAGTCGAATAGCCCGCGCCGATACCGAAAGTGCCCGTGCGTTTTTCCTTGACGTTGATTTCCATAACAACAGCATTGGGCTCAACGCCGGGATTCATTTTTATGTTGACATCCTCGAAGAAGCCGAGATTGTAAACACGTTGCATGCTGCGCCGCGCCAATTTTGCATTGAAAGGCGTGCCGACCTCTTGACGCATTTCGCGCAGGATAACTTTGTCTTTGGTCTTCTTGTTGCCTTTGACGGCGTAGCCTTCCAAAATGCCCTCGTTGATTCGGAGCGTGAGGACGCCTTCCTTGTCGATGTTCATATCGGTCACTTTCATGAGGATAAAGCCTTCGTTGCGGTAATCCTCTTGAATCGCCGCGATGTTGTCGTGCAGGGTGTTGTTGTTTAAAATTTCGCCCTTCTTTAGGGTCATGATGTTATCAAGTTCTTCTTTGGTGTAGAGCGTGTTGCCGGTGTAGACAATGTCTTTGAGAATCGGATTTTCGAGGACGTGGAAAGTTATAACGATGCCTTCGGGAATTTCCTCGAAAGTCTGATAGGCCTCGTAGAAATAGCCGGTGTTGACAAGAGCATTTCTGTCGCGAAGAGCCGCCGCCGCGCTGAAAGTGTCGCCGACGTTTTCAAGGACAGCAACTTTGACGGTCGGAAGAGTCGCCTCGCTCGCGCCCTCGAACTCAATATCGACAATCGTCTTGCCCTCGAATTGTTTCATGTACTCAAGGATTGTCGTGTCCACTTGCGAACGATAGGGTTCGGGGACAGGTTCGCTCGTCTCGTTTGTCGGCGATTCCGGTTCCTTTGTCTCGACGTTAGACGTGTCAATCTTTGAAGTGTCGTCTTCTTTTTCGGCAGGTTGTTCCGTCTGTTGAGTTTCCTCCGTCGGTTGCGTTGTCGAAGGTTCGGGAGCGGTTGTCTCGAAAGGTTGAGGTTTAACCTTAGACTGTTCGGGGTCAACCACTTCGACTTCGGCGGGAACATCCTTTTTATCTTCAAAAGGCTGACTTACTGTGGAAGATTGTGCGGGGTCTGCCTCGCCCGGCGTGAAACCGAATACGAACGGCAAAGCCATCGCCGCGATTAACGGCATTCGGTTCCTTCGCAAAAATTTTTTAGCTTTCAATAGTGATGTCTCCTCTCAAAGCTCAAAGCTTAAAACTAAAATTTAAATCGCGCCTCGACGCTGAAGATATAATCTTTGCCCTCGCGCTCAACGGTCAAGCCGATATTGTCGTTGAAGTCGTATTGAATGCCGTAACGATTGACTTTGTGGCTGCCGAAGCCGTGAGTGTAGCGAACCATGAATTGGTCGCCGATATATTTGCCGATTGTGAAGTTGTAATCTTTTTTGTCGCGCTCGTTGGCGTTTTGGTCGGCGGGAGTGTGTTTTTCGAACATGGAGCCGGAGCCTCTGGAAACTTTCAGCTGGTCTATGCCCAGTGAGCGTTTCAAGGCGTCTTCAATCTCTGCAATAACCGTCATTTGCAAGCCGATAGCCAAAGCGTCTTCCGCCGTCAAATTGCCGCCGCCGTTTTCGTAAGAGCTGCGCAAAGTGAGGAGCCGCAAAATTTCCGTCTCGGTCATTTCCGGGCTTGAAGTCAATTTGAAAGTCATCTTACCGGGCGGGCCGTTGACAGTTAGGAAAATTTTTGTTCGTTCGATTTTTGTTTCGGCGCGGAAGTGCAACGTCGGCATGAATGTACCGACTTGATTAAAGTGCGCTTCGCCCTCCCGAATATTAAACACTGATTCCAAATAAGTCAAGGTGCCGCCGCGTTTAACTGTGATTGTTCCCGAAGTTTTCGGATTGTTTATCATGCCGCCGAAGTGCGCATTGCCCGTGAAGTACATATCGTAAAGCCGCGAGCTGTAGAAATGAACTTTATCGCCGAGATTAATCGACACGTCGAGGAGAATATTCGGGAGCGGAGTATCGTCGTCGGGGATGTCGGGAATGCTGAAGCGGCATTTGTCGAAGTCGACTTTCCCCGAAAGACAAGGCATCTTCCAATGCATGTGTTGCTTTTCGCTGAAGTTGAAGTTCGCGTTCAAAAGTCCTTTGTAAAAATCGCTGTTAATGTCGAGGTCAACCGCCGCGAGGTCGAAATTATAATCGGTGAGATCCAAGCCGGCGAAACTCAAGCCGCCCGTCAAAGCAAAAGTGCCCGCGCCGATATTGCCCGAAAAATTTTCCACGTCGAAGCGTTCGCCCTTAAACGCCAAAGAAATATTTATGTGCTCAATCAAAGACTTCATGCTCTTGACTTTAATCGAGCCGTCGTTGAGAGAAATTTTCCCGTTGACTTGAGGATGAGCGGCCGTGCCCGTGATTTTAACGGAGCCGTCGAGGTCGCCGATACCCCACGCTACGTAACTGCTCAAGACGGGCAACAAAGATAAATCCGCGCCGTCGAGTGAAACGATTAAATTCAGCTGTTCGTCGTCGGGAAGATTCTCTTTGCTTTTCGCAGTGATAGCTTTCAACGGAATGAAACCTTCGGCACTTGCGCCGTAAATTTTTCCGCCGAGTTCACGCTGAACGATTAATTGTTCGACGTTGACGCGCCAATCTTTCAAGAGGAAATGTCCTTGCAGGAGGTCGAAGGTCGAACCTTTAATGCCGCCCGTCGCCGTCAAGACCAATTCGGCAAAAGGATTATCCATTGTGCCGGAAACTTTCGCAGCGATATTCGACGTGCCGACCATTTCCCAATCGTAGCCCGCCGCCTTGCTTAACATGCCGAGTTCAATTTCTTTGGCAGCCAATTTCAAATCGAGTTCGCCGCCGAGTTTTGCCGAGCCGCTAAGATTGAGCGTGCCCTTATCGCCCTGCTTGCCTTCGAAGCGATTGACGAAAATGATATTGTTAAGCAGCCTCACGTTGAGGGATATGTCGTGAATGTCGTGACCGGCGAGCGTCCCTTTGAGAATGTAGCCTTCGAGGGAGCCTTGCGGTTTGCTCAAGGTGCCGCTCACTAAAATTTTGCTGTCAAGTGCGCCGTCGATTAAATCGTTCTTCCGATTAAAAATCGTGCAAAGGTTGGCAATGCTTGTGCCCGTCAAATTGAGTTCGCCGCTGATTGCCTCGCTGTCGAGGTTCGTGCTGACTTGTATTTGACAAGAGCCGCCCTCCTCGCCGCTGAAGTGAAAATCGTCGAGATAAACGTTCATGCCGTTCGTCGAAATGTGCCCGTAAAGATTTTTCAAAGCGACGCCGTTCAAATGAATTTCTTCCGCCTTGAGTTCGCCGTCGAAAATCGGAACGTCGGGCGTGCCTTGAATAATTCCTTCAAAAGTCGTGTGACCTTCGGCGACGTAATTTTCGGGAAGCTTGCTTTGAAAACGTTCGAGGCGAATGTCCTTGCCCGCGACGACGAAATCCATAACCCGCGTGTTCTTGTTAATCGTGCCGTTCAAAACCATGTCGACCATCGGCGAAGTGATTTCAAAATCTTGCAGGCGGAGGATATCGCCTTCCAAAAAATAATCGCCCGTCATGCCGCTTAGGAGAATGCCGCGATAGGAGCCGCGATTGAATTTGATATTGCCGGCGACTTGCGGGTTATCGATTGTGCCGGTGATTTTGACGGTGTTGGAGACGTTGCCGGTTATCGGTTGGTCGGGCGCGACGAGTGCGGCAATATCTTCTGCGCGGACGGTCGTCGTGTCGAGTTGAAGATTGATTTTCTTTTCGCCCGTCAAGCCGACGTTGCCCTCGACAACCGTCCATTTAACTTGCCCGTCTTTTTCCAAATCGAATTTGTCTATGTTGACGCCGTCGAGACTGCCCGAAGCCGCAAGCTGAATCGAATCGAAGGGCTGCTTAAAAAATTTTCCTTTGAAGCGTTCGCCCTCGCGTTTGGAGTTGTCGATGGCGGAAAGTTGCAAAGTCACGTTGGGATTATCGGCGTCGCCGCGAACAGTCCCCTTGAAGTCTGCAAGCCCGCTCATGTCGAGGGCGTCGTTAAATTTTTTCAAGAGAGACATATCGACGTGCGCGCCGTAAAAATTCAAATTAAGTTCTGTTATGTCGTTGATTGTGCCTTCCAAGCCGAGCGTGCCTCTGTTGGGGAGGTTCGCGTTCAAGTAGTCAATCGTCAAGTCGTCGTCGCTGAAATAAAAAGATGCGTTCGCGTCGTTGACGTAAAGACCTTCGAAATCAAGCCCGGTTGCGCCCGCGTTGCCGTAAATTTTAAGCCGTGCAGGTTCGGAAGAGTTGCCGTTGATTCCGACATCCGCGAAAATTTTTCCGTTGACGATTTTATCCGAGCCGCCGAATTCACAAAGGGTCGCCGCGTCGAGACCGTTCGCTTTGACGTGCGCATTAAAAGAAAAATCTGCCGTCTTGATTTCCGCCGTGCCCGTGACGTTGCCGCCGAAAACATTTGCGCGCGTGTCGCTAAGGTAAATCATTTCGCCGACGTAACGGAATTTGGTTGAAATGTTTTGCGCGGAAAGATTTTCGTAGCCGAGCCAATCGGAATAAATTTCGGCGTCGACTTGAGGATTTTTGGCGGTGCCGACGAGGTGAGCGCGAACATTTGCCGAGCCGTCGATTCCTATGTCGCTGATAATCGCGGCGGGCGTGAAGCCGTCACTTTCGGCGAAGATGTCAAAAAAAATTTCGTCGGTATCGAGACGAACTTTGCCGCTTGCCAGAGCGTATTGACCGTTCGCCGTTGCCGCCGCGTCCAAAATAATTTCGCGTTCGTTGAAAGTTATGTTGCCGTTGATATTTTCAACGTCGGTTCGTTCAACTTTAACTGCCGCATCTTTGATTGTCGTCGAGCCGAGATAAGTCAAAGTGTCGTCGCGGTGCAAGAGGTGCAATGAAAAATTTTCAGCCGCGCCGCCCAAAATTTCTACGTCTTCGGGAATTTTATCGGCGGGCAAATAGGGAAGGATTTTGTCAAAAAAAATTTTATCGACTTCGGCATTTATAACTTGCTGATTCATGCTGACCGTGCCCGAAGCCGTGACGAGTGCGCCGAGAGTTTTTGCATTGACTTTGGCGGGGATTGCGTTCATGTCAGCGCAGTCCGCCTCGCCCGAAATTTCTTCAACCGAAATATTTTTCCCGTCGAAGTCGGCATTGACGGTGCCGCGTGTCAAAAAAACTTTCGCGCCGAAAGTCGATTCGCCCTCGCTCTCAAGCTTGATGTCGTTGACGTTCCAAGAATCATTTTCGCGTTGTTTGAGGTTGACCGTCGCGCCGTCGAGTTTAATTTCGTCGAGGGCGGCAACGGGATCCTCCGTCAAGGCGAACAATTTAAAATTAACTTCCGCCGTTTCGACGCGGGCAATCAATTCGTCGTGCTTATCAAAAATTTCAATGTCATTAACTGTTATGTCGCTGTTCTTGTTGCGGTCGAGGAGGTTTATGTCGTTGAAGTCGACGCTGCCGATTTTTACGGGCACGCCCAAAGTTTTGGAGGCAATTTCTTCCGCCTTAGTCAAAGCATTTTCGATAATTGCCGTTCGCTGTGAATTTATGTAAAGCCCGCCGCCCAGTGCAAGTACAATCAATGCGCCGCCGAGAATTTTTAAAACTTTCAACACGGCAGGCAACTCCCTTCTATCAATTGGAAATTGGAAATTGGGAATGGGTAATGAATTGCGAATTTAATTCCCAATTCCTAATTCCCAATTCCCAATTTATTCAAAGGCTCTTTCTCTGGTCACTGCGTTTTCAACGTCTTTGGAAATTTCGCGTTCGACGTTCTCGGAAGGCAACGGTGCTTCGTTTTCAAAGTCAATCGTCACGACCGGCGCAACTTCTTTAACTTCGGGAACGGCGGCTGCCTCACTTGTCAACGCGGCATCTTCACGAGACTGCGCGGCGGTCTTGCCGTCGTGTTCGGATTCGATATAGCGCACAACGTCAATCTCAACCGGCACGCCCATATATCTGTCGAGGGAAGCTTTGGCGGTGTTGTAGTTGTAAAGCGAGGTGAAATAATTTGAACGAGCCTCCGTCAATTTTCGGGAAGCGTCCATGACGTCGAGGTTTGTTCCGACGCCCGCCGCGTAACGAACTTGAGCGATTTTGTAATTCTCTTCGGCGAGCGCAACAGAGGCGTGAGTCGTCCCGATATTTCTTTCGGCAGCGTGAAGATCCAAGAAAGCCGATTGAACGTCAAGCTGAACTTGTTCGCGGGTCTGCGCGGCGATTTCCTGTGCACGAATGAGGTCGGCGTCGGCTTGATTGACTTGCGCCCGTGTTATGCCGCCGTCGAAAATATTCCACGAAGCAGAAATACCCGCCGTCCATTGGTCGTTTACCTTTCTGCCAAAAGGATTTTCAGTGGTGAGCCCTTTAGAGATTGAAGCACTGACACTGGGTCGCCAACCGGCTTTTGCGGAACGTTTCGCGGATTCGGCTTGCTTGACGGCGTAATCTGCCATAGCGGCATCTGCGCGGTTCTCCAAAGCGTAAGAGGTGCAGTCACTCAAATTCAAATCGTATTTTTTGTAAGTGAGCGTGTCTTGCGGACGAATCACCGTATCGGCAGGCAAGCCGATATAATTATTCAGATTGGCAACGGCAACATCGTATCTGTTTTGAATGTTCACGAGGTTTTGCATGGCGTTTGCAAGTTCGACCTGCGACTCCAACACGTCAACTTTTGCAACGGTGCCGACGCGGAATTGAGCATTGACGTTTCGCAAATGCTCCTGCAAAGTCAATACTTCTTCCTCGTAAACTTCGATTAAATTTCTGTATTGCAACACGTCGAAATAATAAGTCGTCGATTGCAAACGAACTATCTGCATTGTATTTTCAAGAGACAAGTCCGCCGAGCTCAAGGCGTAACGAGCAGACTTACGGCCTTCCTTGAGACGCCCGCCTTGATAAATCGGCATGCTGATTCCGGCAGTGTGACCGAAAGAGCGATGATAAGGATAATCTCTGTAATATTGCCCGCCGAATTTTTGAGCGTTAAAGTCCCAAGAGACTTGCGGATTGGTTTGGCGACGAGCCTCACTCAAACTCCAAAAAGCCCTCTCACGTTCGGCAACCGATTCTTTAATCGTGCGGTTGTTTTCATAAGCGCGTTGAATTGTTTCATCGAGCGTGATGTTCACTATATCGGCGGCATCAACCGCGCCTGCCGTAAAAGTTGCCATGCCCGCGACGAGCAGAGCCGTCAATTTCTTGTGAATATTTTTCTTGATACGTTTAAAAATTTTCATCGCAATCACTCCCCGGTTCTATTTGCTTTTTTGCGTCGTGTTTTCGATAACAACCGAATCGCCCGCCTTCAAGCCGTCGTTTATGATAAATTTGTTTCCCGACTTGCCGCCGACAGAAACTTTTTTGCGGGCGGCGTTTTTATCTGAATCAACAATGACGACGAAAAATTCTCCGTCGCTTTGCTGAATTGCACTTTCGGGGACGAGCAGGGCATTGGGAATTTTCACTCCGTCAATTTTTATTTGAACCGTGTTGCCCAAAAGCAAAAGCTCGTCGGGATTTTCAAAGGTCGCCTCGGCAGTCGTGTCGTTTAAAAAATGAAGCGTGCCCTGTTTCGTGTAAGAGGTGCCGTCGCTGAACTTCAAAGAAACTTTCGGCGCGTTCGCCTCCAAAAATTTTTTCTCCTCTGCCGAAATTTCAAAGCGAACGATTGCGGGATTAGTCCTTCCGATTTTGGCAAGAATCGTTTCGTTGGCATTGATTGTTTCGCCGAGCCGGGCAGTTTCGATACCGATTTGACCGGCTATCGGCGCATGAATCATTCCCGCTGCCGATTCCTCTTCCAAAAATTTTACGCGCTCTTGAAGTTCATAAATCTCGTTTTGAATTTCTTCGACGGGATTTTTCTGCGCGGTCGCTTTAGCCAATTTCGTCATTGCCTCGCCGAGTGCTGCCTTTGTTTGGAGGATTTCGGTTTCGGTCTCTTGGCTGCCGACTTTGAAAAGTTTTTGCCCTTCCGCGATTTCGTCGCCGTCTTTGAAATATCTTTCCAAGACTTTGCCCGAAACGTTCGAATAAATCATGACTTCATGGCTTAAAGAAATTTTTCCGTCATGCTCAAGCGTCACGACTGCTTCCGTCGGCGAAATTTTTTCCGTCTTGAGTTCGGCGGGATTTTCGTTGCCGCAACCGGCAAAAAAAATTATTCCCGCAAAAAATATTGCAAAAAGTTTTTTCATTCCCAATTCCCAATTCCCAATTAATCAAAATTCCTGTTTCAAGCCGAAGTAAAAAGCTCTGTCTTTCTTTTTGTTGGCGTTGTGAAGTTCGCCGAGAAGATAAGTCGAATCGGCAATCTTGTATTGAGACTTGAGACGAAGTTTGCCGTGATTTAGGTCGTAAGCTTCGGCAGAAAATTTAAATCTGCTGCCGGCGTAGGCGTCGAGTCCGATACCGGGCTTGCCTGCGATAATCCCGCCGCGTGCTCCGAAGTACGGGCTGAATTTTTTTCCGCCTTGAAGATTGAGCTTGGTGTTGTCGCCGATGTCCTCCGCGCCGATCATAAAAGTGGTATCGTCGCTCGTGAAGTCCACATTAAAATTTGTGTTCCAGTCGTGCGCCTTGCCGCTGTATAGTATATCAACGGAGGGCGTTACGTCAATGTTAGAAATTTTATTCGCCGTGCCTTCCACCTTGCCCAACATCCTGTCGGCGCGTTCGGTTATGCTTCGGGCGTTGCTTACGGTCGCTTTCAAGTCTTCGGCAACTTTCGGGTCGCCCGCGAATTTATTCATGTTGTCCGCCATGTTCGCCACGCTGTCCGAAGTCTTTGCAATGTTATCAAGCGTTCGCCGCAGCTCGTCGACGGTATGAGGGTCGCCCGCGAATTTGTCAATGTTTGCAGTCATGTGTTCGACATTCGCCATAGCTTGATTCATGCCGGCAACCGCGCTGTTCATTTGTTGAATCATGTCATTGAACAAATCCTCGTTATCTCTGGCGAGGTTTGCAAATGTTCCGGTCATTTCGTTGACGTTCGAGGAGGCTTGTTCCATGTTGCGGCTCATTTCGACGACAGATTTTTTGAAAGTTTCATCGCCGATAATCGCATGAACGTCCTCCAAAAGCATTTCGACTTTATCCATGACTTTTGTCAAGCCGTCGAACATTTGCCCCATTCCGGCCTCGTCTGTACCGTAGAGATAATCGCCGTTTTGAAGATATTCGCCGTTGTCGACCTTCGGTTGAAAGTTTATGAACTTTTCTCCCATGACGCCGCTCGAAGAGATGGAAACTTTCGACTGCTTGGGAATTTTTGCATCGTCATGAACTTCCATAGTGACGGTGACACCCGTGCCTTCGTTGGCAATTTTTGTGACCTTGCCGACCAACACGCCGCTCAACCGAACATCCGATTGCGGCTGAAGTCCGACGACCTGCTTAAAGCCGGCATATAAAGTGTAGTCGTTGCTTCCGCCGAAGTGAAAATCTCCGAGCCCCACCGTCGCTCCGCCGAGCAACATCAGCCCGCCGACCGTGAATGCTCCGACCTTTGCTTCAACTGACATCGTTTCGCCTCCTGAAAAATTTTTGTATCAAATTATCTTTATGTCAAATCTTCACTGCGATAAGCAAAATAATTTTCGTAGAAATAACTTGCGTCGAGTCCCTTCATGAAAATTTCGCGGTTGTCAATCTTATTCGTCAAGGCAGCAGCGAGCAATTTTTTTATCTCCGAATCATCAATCGGGCTGCGCTCCATCGCCTGCAAATATTTATTCTTGTCGATTGCGTTCCAATCAATTACCTTGCCGAGTTCGTTTTTCAAAATGTCGTCAAGCCAGAGCCGCATACTTCGCCCGTTGCCTTCGCGAAAAGGATGCGCAATGTTCATCTCAACGTATTTCTTGATGATTTGTTCAAAATTTTTCTGCGGCATTTTCTCAACGCTCAAAACCGCCTCTCCAAGATATATTGCGGAAGCAAATCTGAAATATCCTTTGCTTATATTTTCGCCGCGAAGTTTCCCAGCGAAGTTATAAATTTCCTCGAACAATTTTCTGTGAATGTAAGCCAGCTTTTCAAATGTCCCCGCCTGTAAATTTTTTGATTCGTCGCTTTGCCAAAGTTGAATTGCTTTTTGTTTACTGATTTTTTCTTCCGCCCGCGCCAACTCAACGGGATTGTCAATGTTGAGTTTATTTTTCAGCGTCATACAATTTCCTCCGCGCAAGTCAATCAATGATTCGGAAGAAAGCTTTGACGCGCTCGTCTTGAATCTTTTTGAAATTGTCGGGCGTGTCTACGGCAATCAAGTCGCCATTGTAGACCATTGCAATTCGATTGGCAATGCGGCACGCGCTGACCATGTCGTGAGTGACAACAATGCTGGTGACTTTCAAAGCGCGTTGCGTCTCGATAATCAAGTCGTCGATTTTTGTCGTCGTAACCGGGTCAAGGCCGCTGCTCGGCTCGTCGTAGAAAATAATTTCCGGACCGAAGGCAATCGCCCGCGCCAAAGAAACTCTTTTCTTCATGCCGCCGGAAAGTTCATTGGGCATACGATTTTCCACGCCCTCCAAGCCGACTTGATGAAGTTTCTCGCGGACGATTGATTGAATTTTTTCCTTGCTGTAATCGGTGTGCTCGACAAGTCCGAAGGCAACGTTATCGCCGACCGTCATTGAATCGAACAGCGCGGAATATTGAAAGACCATGCCCATACGCAGACGGACACGCATCATTTCTTTTTCGTCGAGGTGAGAAATTTCATCGTCGCCAATCCAAATTTCGCCGCTCGTCGGTTTAATCAAACCAATCATCAGGCGCAGCAAAGTCGACTTGCCCGAACCCGAACCGCCGATTATCGCAAGCGTTTCGCCGTCGGCAATCTCAAGATTTATATCTCTCAACGCAACCTTTTCGCCGAATTTTTTTGTGACATTAACAATTTTAATCATG
>CAMVAG010000041.1 GCA_947165405.1 uncultured Selenomonadales bacterium | reverse complement strand
GGCGTCGAACATTTTTATCTTTACAACAACGACAGCTCGGACAATTATGCGGAAGTCCTTGCGCCTTACATTGAAAAAAATTTGGTCACGCTCACCGACTTTCCCGGCAAGATGATGCAATATCCCGCTTACAACGACGCGATTAATAAATATCGTTTCGATTGTCGCTACATGGCGTTCATTGACATTGACGAATTTATTTTTCCGAAAAGCAATCGCTCAATCGTCGAGGTCGTTGACGAAATTTTATCGGGCAAAGAAAATGCGGCGGGCTTGGCAATTAATTGGCAAATGTTCGGCTCGAACGGACAAGAGAAGGCAGATTATTCTCGCGGCGTCTTGGAAAGATTTACTCGCCGCGCTGACAGTACGGTGAAAATTATTGCTAACGACAATGTCGAAGTAGGAAACGTTAATGTCAAAACCATTGCCAATCCGCGACTTGTACAATGTGTCGCTAATGCTCATTGTGCCAATTATTTTTTTGATAAATTTGCTGTCAATTCAAATGGAAAATGTGTGCCTCATTGGGGCAACAATCCTGTTCTTAACGATAAAATTGTTGTTAATCATTACATAGTGAAAAGTCGTGAGGAATTTTTTCTAAAATCAAAAAGAGGTTATCCTAATGGTGCTTCCGCTGCAGACACATCTTTTTTTTCCAACTATGACCACAACGAAGAATTTGACGACGGCATTTTAAATTATCGCGCTGCCCGCGAAAAAATTTTTTCTTTTGAAAGTGATGAGTCGAGGATTAGCCGTGTGATAAATGCTCTTGTTCAAACATTAATGCAGACTTCACCGGACGATTCTTTTACGGGTAAGCTTGAAACTTTTTTGACATGCCGAGCCGTTGCGGAAAAATTTCAAATAAAAATCGGAGAGCACTTCGCGGAAGAATATGCACTTGCTTGGATTTATCAGACTCATATTAAAGCCAATCTTTTAACATGCGCCGAGATTCAATTGTTCATGAAAGAATTGCCCAAGATTTTGACAAGACCCTTCCCGATTTGCAAAGAGCTTAAAATGCTGACTCAAGATAACGTCATTCCGAGACTTTGCGCGACGTGGAAAAACCTTGGCGATATGAAAGCGCGTGACGATATGATTTACATTCAACAGCTCTTGCGTTTGATAAAATAAATTAACGGAGATGATACAATGATTGACAAGAAAAACGTCCTGCACAATTCGCAGAACATCTACTACCGCTCGACGGTCGGCGCGGCGGAGGCAGGCTCAAGTGTGCGGCTCGGTATCACGATAAAAACCGAAGCCGTCATTAAGCAAGTCCTCCTGCACACGTGGGAAGAGGGCGCGGGCGAAAAATGGTCGAACCTCACCACGCGCGACGATGAAAAATCGACCGAAAAATTTTATTCCATCGTAACAAAAATGCCCGATAAAGGCGGCTTGCTTTGGTACTATTTCATAATCGTCACCGGAGGCAAGACTTACTACTACGGCAACAATCCCGAACTTTTGGGCGGCGTCGGCGAACTCTACGACCATTTGCCGCCCGCCTTTCAAATCACCGTCTATCAAAAAGGCGCGAAGACTCCCGATTGGTTTAAGCACGCCGTCATGTATCAGATTTTCCCCGACAGATTTTATCGCGACGGAAACGAAATTATCGAGAAGGAAGGCGCGGTCTATCACGCGTGCTGGAGCGACGACCCCGTTTATTTCAAAGACACCGCCCGCGACGAGATAGCCGCTTATGATTTTTTCGGAGGCAATCTGCGCGGCGTCGAAAAAAAATTGGACTACCTCAAGGAACTGGGAATCACCGCGATTTATTTTAATCCCGTCTTCGAATCGGAAAGCAATCACCACTACGACACCGGCGACTACCACAAGATTGACCCGATACTCGGCACGAACGAAGACTTCAAACATTTAATCGACGCGGCGCGTGAAAAAGGTATCCGAATCATTATCGACGGCGTCTTCAGCCACACGGGCTCCAACAGCATTTATTTCAATCGCAAGGGCAAATACAATTCGGTCGGCGCGTTTCAATCGAAAGACTCTCCCTATTACGAGTGGTATGATTTCAGAAATTATCCGACCGATTATGACAGCTGGTGGAATTTCCCGACGCTCCCGAATGTCCGCGAAACAACTCCGAGCTACATGGATTTTATCATTCGCGACAAAGACAGCGTCCTCAAACATTGGATGCGCGAGGGCATAAGCGGTTGGAGGCTTGACGTTATCGACGAACTGCCCGCCGAATTCAGCAGATTGTTTTTTGCAGAGCTGAAAAAAATTAATCCCGAAGCCGTCATGATTGGCGAAGTTTGGGAAGACGCCTCGAACAAAATCGCTTACGGTGTTCAGCGGCAATACCTCTGCGGCTACGAAATGGATTCGGCGATGAATTATCCTCTGCGCGCTCATATCTTCGACTTCATACTCGGCAACATTGACGGCGAACTTTGCATGCGGCGCATGGAAAGCCTCCGCGAAAATTATCCCAAAGAAAATTTTTACGCGATGATGAATTTAATCGCCAGTCATGATATTATGCGTCCCGTCACGATTTTCGGCGAGGCTCCCTACTACGACCAAATGCCCGCTTATGAACAATCGCATTTCAGACTTGACGAGGCGGCGGAAAAACTTGGCAAGGCGCGTTTAAAAATGGCGGCTCTTTGGCAAATGACTTATCCCGGCGTGCCGTGCATTTACTACGGCGACGAAATCGGCATGCAGGGCTTCAAAGACCCGACGAACCGCAGACCGTATCCTTGGGGTGGCGGCGACCAAGAACTGCTTGCGACTTACAAAAAATTTATCAAGCTCCGCAATGAGAATTTGGTTTTGCAGACGGGCGAGCTTTTGCCTCTGCCGTCGAAGGGCGATATTGTTGCCTTTGCCCGCGTGATTCGCAACGGTCATGATGTCTTCGAACACGAGGCGGACAATGATATTTACCTCGTCGCGTTCAATCGTTCAAAAAATCGCGGCAAGGAAGTTTCCTTCGACGTGAGCGATTTCGCCAACGGACTTTTCGTCGACGTTTTCAATCCCGAAAAAAAATATCCCGTTGCCAGAGGAAGAGTCACGTTTAAGATTGAGCCGCTTGAAGGCGTTTTGCTCCACCACGTTCCGCAACAACAAAACTACGACCGCCGCGCAGGAATTATCCTCCACCCGACAAGCTTGCCGTCGAAATACGGTATCGGCGACATGGGCAAAGAGGCTTACGAATTTGTCGACTACCTCAAGGCGGCGGGTCAAAGCATTTGGCAAATCCTTCCGCTCAATCCCGTCGGCTACGGTTATTCGCCTTATCAATCGCCTTCTGCCTTCGCGGGCAACCCGATGATAATTTCAATCGACGCGCTGATTGAGGACGGCTTGCTTAAAGATTCGGATATAAAAGTTCCGCTTCGGCTTGCAAAAACAAAATTCGTTGACTTCGAGGCAGTCGACAAGCTCAAGACCGCCGCACTCAAGAAGGCGTTCAAAAACTTCAAGGAAAAACTCAAAACCGATGCCGCTCTTGAAAAGGACTTCAAAAAATTCTGCGCGGCGCAAAAATATTGGCTGGAGGATTACGCATTGTTCGCGGCGATTAAGCAGAAACACGGCGGCGCGTATTGGATTGAATGGGATTTAAAAATCAAGCAGCGCGACAAAAAAGTTTTGGCGGAATTGCGCAAGGAACTTGCCGATGAAATTTTGTTCACGGAGTTTGAGCAATTCATCTTCGAGCAGCAGTGGCAGAAACTTCACAACTATGCACTTGAACGCGGCATTGAAATTATGGGCGACATGCCGATATTCGTTTCAGCCGACAGCGCGGACGCTTGGGCGAATCAGCAAGAGTTCCAACTTGACGAGGAAGGTCATCCCGAAAAAGTTGCGGGAGTTCCGCCCGATTATTTCAGCGCGACGGGTCAGCTTTGGGGCAATCCTCAATACGACTGGAAAGAAATGGCGGCGACCAAATACAAGTGGTGGAAGTTGCGCTTCAAGCGGATTTATGAGTTGGTTGATATTGTTCGCGTTGACCACTTCCGCGCCTTTGAATCGTATTGGTCGATACCCGGCGACGCCAAGACTGCAGTCAAGGGCGAATGGATTAAAGGTCCCGGCTTGAATTTCTTCAAAGAGATTCGCAAAGAAATCGGCGACAAACAAATCGTTGCCGAAGACTTGGGAATTATCACGGACGCCGTTGATAATCTTCGTGAGGATTGCGGCTTCCCCGGCATGAAGGTTTTGCATTTCGAATTGCACTTCAACGAATACGGGCGCATGGGCTTTGTTCCTCCCGAAAATTCTATAACCTACACCGGCACGCACGACAACAACACGACGGTCGGTTGGTTCATGGAGGACGTGGACAACGACAGCAAGGCGACGATTGCCGCGCTTATCGGTGCAGATGTTCGCCGCCCCGATGACATTTGCAAAAAGCTGATTGAATTTGCCTACGCCTCCAATTCGCGCTTTGCGATTGTTCCAATGCAAGATATTCTCAAGCTTGACAGCAAAAACCGAATGAACACGCCGGGCACCGTCGGCACGAACTGGGGCTGGAGGCTCAAGCCCGATTATCTTGCGGAAGCGGAGGCTGACAAACTCAAAGCTCTGTGCAATAAATATTTGAGATAAGTTTTAGAGAGGTAGTATCATGAAAAAATTTCTGACTAAACTTGCCGTCGGCTTGGCGGCTCTGTCGATTGTGAATGTTGACGCCGAAGCTTGCACGATTATGCTTGTGACTAAGGGCGCGTCGACGGACGGCAGTGTTTTCGTTTCGCACTGTGACGACGAATTTGACAACGACCCCAATACCGTCTTCGTGCCTGCGAAAAATCACAATAAGGGAAGTCTTCGCCCCGTGTATCACAATCCCGCCGCTATTGACAAGTTGCACGACAAGTCGCACACAAAGGTGATTGGTCATATTCCCGAAGTCGAGCACACTTACGCTTATATCGACGCTGATTACCCCGCCGTGAACGAACAAGGCTTGATGCTCGCCGAATGTACTGACCTGTGCGCTTGGCTGCCGGAAATTTCCTATAAAGAAGGCGGCGGAATTTTTTATTCGTCTGAACTTGGGCGCGTGGCTTTGGAACGTTGCAAGACTGCGCGGGAAGCAATCAAACTTATGGGCGAGCTTGTCGACGAGTACGGAATTTATGGCAGGGCAAAGTCAATGTTTGTTGCCGATAAGAACGAGGGCTGGATTTTTGAAATGCAACCGACACCGAGCGGCAAGGGCGGCTTGTGGATTGCAGAAAAAATTCCCGACGGGCATTACTCCATTGCGGCGAATCAGTTGAGGATTCGTGCGATAAGAGAAAATGACCCGAATCAAATTTTTAATCCGAAGTTGCCGCAGATGTTGAAGGAACTCGGCCGGGCTGCTTACGACGAGCAAGGCAATTTGGATTGGGTAAAATCTCTGCAAGCCGAAGAATTGAATCACCCGTATTATTCAATGCGGCGCGTGTGGCGCGGGTTAAGTGTCGTTGCTCCGTCGAAAAATCTTTCGTCCAAAGTCAAAGGCTGGGACTCCGATTATTACCCGCTGTCGATTAAGCCCGATAAAAAATTGGCGATAACCGACGTTATGAAGTTGTACCGCGATTATTATCAAGGCACCGAATTTGACATGACGACGAAAAACTCTGCGGGCGTGCACGGTTTGCCGTATGATTACACAGAAAAGAGCGAGCGGGCGATTCTTTCGGCGGATACGTGTTATTCATACATTGCGCAAGTCAATGACAAGTTGCCCGCGCCGGTTTTTTGGCTCTCGACGAATACGCCTCTTGAAAATCCTTACGTGCCGTTTGCCGTTGCGAAAATGCCCGACGCATATCATCACGCCTTGAGAGATAAATACGATGATTCAAAAATGTTTTGGGCGTCAAGTCAAGTCACGGCTTTAAGTCGCGGTTATTGGAATTCTTTAGGCGACACGGTCAGCGATGTGGTTAATCAATCCGAAAAAAATTCTCTGGAGCTTGTCGAGTCGTCACGTAATCTGTCGAAAAATAAATTCGCCGCGACGTTGAATCAAAATGCGGTCAAAGTCTTTGACGATTGGAAAAATCTTTACACGCAGCTTTTGATTGAACATAACGTCGGCGCGGACGTCAAGTATGACGAACGTAATTTACCCGCGCCCGACGCTCCGACCGAATATTAATTTTGATTTCTGAAAGGTTATGTTATGGCTGAAATAGAAAATACTTTTATGGTCGAGAAATTTTGTCCCATTTGCGAGAAGACGTTTCGCGTTATGAAAGTTCGTTCGCGGATTCCCGTTTCCAAACGCGACGAGGACGGTTGCACTCACTACGCGGGATTCAATCCCTACTACTACAGCATTTGGGTCTGCGAACATTGCGGCTTCGCGGCTGATGAGGACACTTTCACGACGAAAATTCCCGACCGCCATTTGACGATTTTAAAAGCCGTTCTGCTCACGAAAAATATCAAAGTGCCTTTCGTCGAGGAGCGCACGCTTGAAAACGCATCGACCGCTTACAGATTGGCATTGAAGTATTTGGATTTGATTCACGGCAAAGCCTCCAAGAAGGCGAAGTACGCGCACCGCTTGGCATGGATTTATCGTGAGGCGGACGACAACGCTCAAGAAGAAGAATTCCTCCGAAAAGCCGTTGAGTCTTACGAAGAAGCTTTGATGCGCGAAAAATTTCCTATCGGCGAGCTGACCGATAACGCGTTTATTTATATCGTTGCGGCGATTTATTGGCGGCTCGGCGAAAGGCAAAAAGCTACGACATATCTTTCGCGACTGATAAGCGATCAAGGCGTTCGGGAACGCGAACCCAGAATTCACGACAAGGCACGGGATTTATGGGGCGACATGCGCGCTGCAAAAAAAGCAATTAGGAATTAGGAATTAGGAATGAAGAAAAAATTTTGGAATGCCGTTTGCATTTTGTTGAGCTTGATGATTTTGGTCACAGGCTCGACGGATTGCTCGGCGAAAAAGAAAGTCGTCAAGGAAAAAATTTTATACATCCCGCACGACAGCAGACCGATTGTCAATAAGCAGACGACTGAAGTTTTGGAAAAAGCGGGCGTTGAAATTGTGACACCGCCTTTGGAACTTTTGGGCAACCGCGAAAATTTGGGCGACCCCGATTTGCTTTGGGATTGGCTCAACAAAAACGCCAAGAAAGATATAACCGCCGCAGTCATTTCGTCGGACGCGCTGCTTTACGGAAGTTTGGTCGGTTCGCGCAAGCATGACTACGACGGCGATGAAATTTTGGCTCGCGCAGATTTATTCGTTGAGTTTCGTCGCAAGCATAAAAAAATGCCGCTGTACGTCTTCGGCTCGATAATGCGCACGCCGCGCACGGGTTTGGCTTCGGGCTACGAGGAACCGGATTATTATCGCTACTACGGCACAAATATTTTCCGCTTGACCGAACTTATGGACAAGCAGGAATTGGAAGGTTTGACGCCGCGTGAAATTAAGGAGTTCAATTTTCTGCAGCGATTGATTCCGACGCGGGCGATTGAAGATTGGATGGGGCGGCGCGAAAAAAATTTTGACGCCAACAAAAAATTAATCGACTGCACGCGCAACAACACCTTTGATTATCTTTTGCTCGGTCGTGACGACAACGCGCCCTATTCGCAGACGCACAACGAAGGCCGCAAGCTTTTGCAATACGGTCAAGGCATTAAGAGTTATTTGACGACGGCGGGCATTGACGAATTCGGGCTTTTGCTTTTGGCGAGGGCAATCAATGAGCGGACGCAGACTTCCCCGAAAATTTTTGTCAAGTACAACTGGGGACGCGGCGCACGGACAATCCCCGCTTATTCCGACGAGGCGATTGACAATTCGATTCAAGCGGCGATTAAAGCAAGCGGCGCAACTTTGACGGCAGACGAGACCCGCGCAGATTTTATCCTCGCCGTGAATACAAATCCCAACGGCGAAACCTTCGAGGCAAACGACGAAATTAACGACGGTCAAGCTCGTGACGGCACGAATTTTTTTGCCGACATCGTTCAAGATTATGTCAACGGCGGGCGCAAAGTTATCGTCGCCGACATTGCCTTTGCCAACGGTTCCGACAACGCGCTCATGGAACAATTCAGACAGCGCGGGCTCCTTTTCAAGTTGAGTGCTTATTCCGGCTGGAATACTCCGACAAATTCTGCGGGCTTTGCTCTGGGCGAGGGAATTTTATCCGCCCGCATGAATGACAACGCCGTCAACGAATTGCTCCTGCACCGCTATCTTGACGATTGGGCTTATCAGGCGAACGTTCGGCAAATCGTTGCGAATCAGCTTTACTGGTTGTCGGGCGAAGGGCGTTACGAATCTTTGAACGATAAACTTTATTCGGCGGAGGATAATTGCGCGTCATTGCTTCAAGACTTCGCGAAGAATAACTTGCCGAAATTCACGGGCAGTGATAATATTCGAGTCCGCTTCCCGTGGAACAGAATGTTTGAATCGGAAATTTCCTTCGGAGGCAAAAGAAATGCAAGATAAAAGCAACGTGACGTTGCATCCAATGGTCGCGATTGAGCCGACAAAAATATTTAAGTCAATCGCCGCGCTTGAACGGAGGAAAAATTTTGCAAGATAAAAATTTTATAACGGTAGCTCTGCCCAAAGGAAAACTTTTCGGCTTGTCGACCGAGCTTTTAAAAAAAATCGATTGGACGGCGGAAGGACTTCACGAAAAATCCCGCAAGCTGATAATCACGAATGAGGCGGCGCGTCTGAAATTTATAATCACGAAGACCGCCGACGTTCCGACTTACGTTGAATACGGCGCGGCTGACCTCGGCATTATCGGCAAGGACGTTATCTGCGAATCGGGCAAGGATGTTTATGAACTTTTGGATTTGGGCTTCGGCAAGTGTCATTTGATGATGGCTGTCCCGAAAGACAAAAAGCGTCCGCGCCTCGAAGACTATGCTCACACTCGCGTTGCCACGAAGTTTCCTCGCATTGCCGAAAAATTTTTCACGGCGCAGGGCATGCAAATGGAATACATTAAGCTCAACGGTTCGATTGAACTTGCTCCGATAATCGGCATGTCGGAAAGTATCGTCGACATTGTCGAAACCGGCACGACGCTCCGCGAAAATAATCTTGAGGAAATCGTCACGATTATGAATTCGACGGCGCGCCTCATTGCCAATCGCGTCAGCTACAAACTCAAATTTGAACGCATAAATTCTCTGGTCGAGGCTCTGAAAAAATTTGGCGTCTCATGAAATTTGCAAGCGTATGGATTTATATAAACCCTTGCCGAAATTTTTTTGGCGAGGGATTTTTTTTGGCAAGCCTTGCGCCGCGAAATTTTCTGTGCTAAAATGCGCGTGTCTTTTTTCAGAGAAGAGGTGATTCCCATGTCAGCTTACTGCGAAATTTGTCAGAAAGGCGCGATGTCCGGCATGAACGTGAGCCACTCGCACTTGAAGACCAAACGCAAATGGAAGCCGAATATTCAGCGCGTGCGTGCTGTCGTCGACGGCAAAATTCAGCGCGTCAACGTCTGCACCCGTTGCCTTCGTTCCGGCAAAGTTCAGCGTGCAATTTAATTCAAAAAAATAAAACTCCTCGACTGCAAACGGTTGAGGAGTTTTTGATTGCTTAAGCTTCAAGGTCGAAGTCACTGCGAAGTTTTATCGCCGTGCTGATTTGTTTGGCGGAAATTTTTTCCGAGCCGCCGTCCAAGTCCGCAATCGTGCGCCCGACTTTGATAATCCTGTCGTAGGAGCGGGCGGAAAGTTTTTTCGTCTCGAAGACATCCTTTAAAAGTTCTTCGGCTTCGGGTTCCAAGATACACAGCTTTTGAATCAGCGCGTGCGTCATTTGCGCGTTGCAGAAGAGATGATATTTTTCGAGGCGTTGCGTTTGAATTTTCCTTGCCGCCGAAACTCTTTCGCGAATCACGCTTGAAGGTTCGTTCCTGCGTTTGGAGCTAAGCTCGTCGTATTTGACGCGAGGCACGCGAATTTGAATATCGATTCGGTCAAGCAGCGGCCCCGACAAGCGGCGCGTGTATCGCTTAATGTCCATAGTCGAACAGCGGCAAAAGTGGTCGTTGTCGCCGTTCCAACCGCACGGGCAAGGATTCATTGCGCAAATTAAAATCATGCTTGAAGGAAAAGTTAAAGTCCCGCTCACGCGGCTGATTGTGATTTGTCTTTCTTCCAGCGGTTCGCGCAGAGCCTCCAGCGTCGATTTTTTAAATTCGGGCAATTCGTCGAGGAAGAGCACTCCGTTGTGTGCAAGCGTGACTTGTCCCGGTGTGGGAGTTGTGCCGCCGCCGATTATCGCTGCAGTCGAGGCGTCGTGATTCGGATTTTGGAAAGGGCGTTTCGTCACAAGCCCGCCGCCTTGAGGAAGTTTGCCCGCGATGCTGTAAATCTTCGTGACTTCCAAAGCCTCTTCGCGAGTCATTTCGGGGAGGATTGAACTCATGCGCTTGGCAAGCATGGTTTTTCCGGAACCGGGCACGCCGACCATCAAGACGTTGTGACCGCCCGCCGCCGCAATTTCCAAAGCGCGTTTCGCCATGAATTGTCCTTGCACGTCAGCGAAGTCGTCAACCAATTCCACAAAACCTTCGGGCTCGTCGACGGGTTGAGGGGTTGCGGGTTCAAGTTCAATTTCGCCGTCGAGGAAGTCGACCAAGTCCATTAAAGTTTTCGGCGCGTAAACTTCTATGTCGTCGACAAGCAAAGCCTCGTTGATATTTTCTTGCGCGACGATTATTTTTTTGAAGCCTTCCGCCCGCGCGGTTATCGCTATCGGCAAGACGCCCGCCACGCTCCGCAAAAGTCCTTCCAACGACAGCTCGGCGACGAATAAAAATTCTTCACACACCGACGGCCGCAATCGACCTTGCGCAGCGAGCAAACCTATCGCTATCGGCAAGTCGAGTCCCGCGCTTTCTTTACGGACATTTGCGGGCGCGAGGTTGATTGTGATTTTTTCGGTTCTCATGCGAAGTGACGAATTTTTTATCGCAGTCCTCACGCGTTCCTTTGATTCGCGGACGGCAGTCGAGGGCAACCCGACAATATCAAAGGCGGGCATTCCGTTTGCGCTGTCGACTTCAACAGAAATTATCATCCCGTTAACGCCCTGTGTTGCCGCTCCAAATGTTTTTGCGTACAAAGTTTACACTCCTCAAAAAATTTTCATATCAACAAAGCGACGAATCCTCGCGGCGTGAATCCAGTTGCCGACCTGTGCGCCTGTAAGTTCGGGCGGTGCGTCTTTGCCTCCGATTTTCAAAAGCTCGTCGATAATTTCTTGGGCGCGTTCGAGGTAAGGAGGCAAGCCGTGATTGTCAATGCGGATTATGTCACAAAAATCTTTCGCGCGGATTTTCAAGCCGTTCAATCTCAAGAGCAAGTCGACAATCTTTCCGGCTTTTTCAAGGCGCGGGGAGCGCATGTGTTCACGAATCATGAACGCCGCAATTTTTTTCCATTCGGTCGGAAGCGTCATTCGTTTATTCATTTGCTTTAAAACTTCAAGCCCGCGTTTTTCGTGAAGATAATGATGCGGCAACATTTCTTTGGGCGTCGTGCCCTTGCCGATGTCGTGCATGAGTGCCGCGAATCGGATAATCGGCTTGGGATTGATTGCGGCAACGTCGTCCAAAATTTTCAGCGTGTGTTCGTAGGCGTCGCCTTCGGGATGAAATTCTTTCGGCTGAATTTTTCCGCGCAGTTGAGCAATTTCGGGGAAGGTCACTTCAAGCAAATTCGCCCGCTCCAAGCTCCTGAAAAAAATCGACGGCTTATCTGTTTTGAGCGCGGTCTCCAGCTCGTTAAAAATTCTTTCGGTCGGTTCGTGCGAAAGTTCCTCGCCGCAAAGTTTCATTGCCTCGATTGTCTCGTCGCAAATTTCAAAATCGAATTGAGCCGCCTGCCGCGCCGCCCGCAATGCTCGAACGGGGTCGTCGGTGAAATGTTCGCTGACTGCCCGAATTTTTTTGTTGAGAACGTCCTCGCGCCCGCCGAAAGGGTCAACCAATTCGCCGCTCAAAATTTCAATCGCCATGGCGTTAATCGTGGTGTCGCGCCGATACAAATCTTGTTCAATCGTCACGTTCGGCGCGAATAAAATTTCAAAGCCGCGATAGCCCGTGCCGATTTTGCGTTCCGTGCGGGCAAAGGCGACCTCGCAAGGCGCGTCGTCAATCTCAATCGAATACACCGGAAAAGATTTCCCGAACTTGGGCGCGTCCGCAAAAACTTTATTAAAAATTTTTTCGTCAAGCCCGGTGATGCAATAATCTTTGTCGTGAGCCGCCACGCCTCGAAATTTATCGCGAACCGCTCCGCCGACAAGATACGCCTTGCCGCCCGCCTCGCTGATTTTTTTTGCAAACTCAATTTCCGTCATGGCAATCCCTCAAAAATTTTATTTCGAAAAGTTTATCAAGTTTAAAGAAAAATCTCAAGTGCCGCAAATTTTTTCTTGACGCAAAAAAAAAAGCACACCGCAAATTTCGATGTGTCTTGCCGTATAAAATTTCTTTCCAAATTATTTTCTTGCCTTGTCGATAATTTTCTTTAGCTGACAAATTGGCGGGGAAAATCGGGAATGCTTTCGCTCGTGCCGGTGATGCCGTCAAGCGTCTTGAGCAAGGTGTAACCTGTCGGCGCGATTTTTGAGCAGTGGCGATGATACATGTCGACAAAGA